>DJWQ01000015.1:0-514 GCA_002441045.1 Firmicutes bacterium UBA6226
TATTTCTATCTTTAGGTGCGACATTGTTAACAACCACATCGCCAATGCTCATTTCACCTTTGCTTATTTCTTCAAGACCTGCAATCATTCTAAGTGTTGTCGTTTTACCACAACCAGAAGGACCAACAAGCACCATAAATTCTTTATCCTTAATTTCTAAGTCAATGCCTTTAACTGCTTGAAAACCGTTATCATAAATTTTCGTGATGTTTTTCAAAGATACCTTTGCCATAATTCCTCCGTAATCTCAATTCTCTATTGAATAGATTCTTTATTTACTAATGCTATTATACGTGAAGCTTATGATCCTGTTAATTGGATAAACCTCCAAATATTTTTGTAGATTCCTCTAGTCCAACTAAAATCGTAACCAAAAGTGTCTAGTCATGCTAACTTCATTTCGATGCCTTCAAGTACAAAACAAAAAACCTCTTTGATTTCTCAAAGAGGTTTTAAATGCGTTTTGATATTTAACTATCTAAGGCTTCGAATTAACCGATAACTGTGATGTTTT
>DJWQ01000015.1:632-20647 GCA_002441045.1 Firmicutes bacterium UBA6226
TAATGTTATATTTGATCTATTTTATGACTGAAATTTGATAGCTCACATTTAACCACAACCGAGAATTGGGCATAATAAAAGACCACTCAATTTGAGTGGTCTCAAGCTTTAGCACTAATAGCTAACCCTTACAATTACTTTATCGATCGAACGATCTCTATGAAAGATACGGTTGCTAATTTCGCGATTTAGTTTAATGGCATTTTCAAAAGTATATCGATCCCCATTCTCATAAATAACCGTAATCGCTTGAAAATTTGACAGCTCATAAACGACTGGAATTGTACAAACCGTAAAACCAATTTGATTTTTACCAAGCGTTATGCTTTTTTCTGGCAGTTGCCATACGTATTCCCATCTCAAAAACTCATCTTTAGACAGGAGCTTTGGATTAAAAATAAGTTCACCATCAGCTACTGATACACCAAGCTCGCTAAATCTTGTCAAGATGTCTTCTTTTACTTGTCCAGTCATCCCAGGTTGTTGAACCCCTGCAAATCCAGGTGTGTGTGAGTACGCATCTGTTGGAAAAGCACCGTACTCTATTGGTGTTTTATCTACGCCAATTCCATTTTTCGTCTCATGGAAATAATCTGATAGAATCCTAACCTCATCACTAAATGGTGCCGTATTATAAGCTGAATCATGACTTTCCTGAACTGCTAGAGCAAGCTTAGAAACCATGTGCCAGTAAATACAGCCTAGACCTTCGTATTTATAGAATGTTCCAGATCGACCAGTATACGAATGGTGGTCAAACAATTCTGAGAAAAGTGCTCCAACTTCAATGGCATCTTCTATTGAGTATTCACCAGATTCAATAATTGCGTCTGTAATTTCAATGCCGTTTCTAAACACACCGTTAAAGTGGTATTTACCTGAAATACTCTTCTCAACATATCGTGTCATACCTTTTTCAAGTTCAGCACTCAATACTTTTGATTTAAGAACAGCCGATTCTGGTATAATATTTTTTTCTAAAAACTTTGGCAGTTCTCTATTGGGATAGAGCATATAGCTGTTTTGATCTTCACGGTAGATTTGACTTGATTTTAAAGCCTTTAGCAAATCAATTGACTCTTTTGCATTTAATGCACCTGAGCTTAATGCTGCAACCTGTCCTTCTAGCATTTCATACAGATGTGAGATTTGACATGCGTTTGTGCTGAACTTTACAAGATTATATGCATGATAAAGATGATCTTCGCGTTTGTTTGCTTCAATTGAATCCTTTAAAACAATTTTAGTATTTTTCACAAAGCTTTTAAGTTGCTTGATGCTTATAGATGATTTATCGCCTGTAAAACCATGTGAATAAATTTTGTTTCGGTAAGTTTCACCTACAAATCCAAGCTGCTTGACGATGACAAATGTACTCTCACTTGAAATTGCACTTAGCGCATGCTTTAAGCCATCAAATATGCCATCAACACCTAAAAACATTTCTGCGACTTCTTTAGATAAAATGATTTCATGATTGATATCTTCAAGTACTTTTTCAAGAAAATTAAGATATCTATATAGGTAATAAAGGGTCACCATAGAGACACCATTACCAACTAAAGCATTGTTCGCATCATTCCACTCAGGACGCTGGGTATTCATCCAAATCCCACCTCTAGGAATGAAATTCGTCAGCTTAACCAATGCAACAACTAACAGTTTTTCCATTAAGTTTACATGATATAGTGACTCATCACAAAACATGAGTTTACCATCTGCACCTAACAGCTCTACCTTTTTATCTATTGCTAGTGCGAGTTCTTTATCAAAGAGAATCGTGTTTTTTGGATCTTTTATTAGGTCATCTAAACCTTTTATACGATAAGGAACATTGGCATATACGAATATCTCTTTGTCTAAAAGAGTATTTAATTTTTCAGGATGATAGCGTTTAGAAAGCTCAAGTAATTTTAGAAGATAGATGACTTGATGATCACCCCAATAGCCTATGTTTGACCACGGATCTGCAGAGTCTAAAACCTCCCAATCCACACCTTGTTTTGTGATGCGATATGGATTGTAACCATCCGCAGTTGACGCGTTGACAAATTTAGCTATGATACTTTCAATATAGCCAGGATACGATAGTGATAGCGCTTCCCAGTTTTGGAAGATATCTCTCCAATTTCCTTCAAAATTTAAGTTTTTTTCACCATTTTGCTTTGCTATGTCGATGTTAAACTTATTCCAAGGCCGACTTGGATCGCCATGTCTCCTTGAATAGGTTAATGGTAAATACTCTCTCACCAGTCTTGCCAAATCTCGATTGGAGATATTATCTACCTTTTCAATTAAATCAAAGTAGTCTTCTTCATGTTTTAATTGTGCCAAGAAATCTATGTTCTCATTATAAACTTCCTTGTTCCAATTCTGTATAAACTCAGCCAAATCTGAGGTTTTGATTTTATATCCGTCGGCGTATATACCGCCTCTCATAATGTTATAGAGTGTATTAGAAAAATGCCTATTCGCTACTTTCGTACTAGCTGTTGCTTGGAAACCATCAGCGTCATACACCAATTTTCTAAGATTTTCACATCCTATATCAATGTCTGCTTTTAGTTCCAATAGCATTTGACTAGGTACACTCAATTTTTCGAGAAGTGCTTCTATTTTCGAGGCGGTTTGATTCAAATCAGCTACAATTACCCACTCTTTAGTCTCTTCAGATAATAGGTTTACTTCACTGGAAATATAATAAGCCCCTCTTCTCCCCTTTACATCAAACTCGGTTTGAAGATGCTTTTGATTGATAAAGTTTTTAGTTTGCTGTTCAGAAAGCAAATATAAGGGTTCCTCAAATCCAACAGACCAAACAACAGTTGCTTTCAAAGATTCACTCGGTTCAGCCTTATCAGAGATGATTGAACTGAGTGCATAAATGCCTAGACCATATGGCTGAATGAGCTCGCATCTTTTGTAGCCATCGATTAGCGTGCTACGAGAAATCTGACTCAAAGTGTCAACCCCATATGGTAAGATGTTTCTTATGCCGTCAAGTACATTCACCGTCACTTTCTCTGTCGATAGATTAATTAATTCGCTTTCTTTCACGATTCCGTATCTATTGCTTGTCGCCCAAGTATATCGATATATCAACTCTAAATCGTGGTTGATTTCTTCAAAGACCACCTTGTTTCCAATGGTGTTTTTATATAAGTTTCTTGTGATTTTGTATACATTTGAATGCTGTGTTATGAACGGTTCCCAAAGCGACGTTTTCTTCTGTTTGGTAACGATAAAATGCGCATCTGGACCAGTAGTATCTTTGCTATCGTGAATTTTGTCGTCTGTATAGTATGGAAACAGAGCTGTTTCAGGGCTTTTACGCCCAGCAGTTACACCACCAGTACTCGAAACAAATAACCAAAAATCCACATCGCTGACAATCGTCATAAAAAAAGGAGCCATGTGGTCTATATTCTCAATTTTAAAATACGTATCGTTTTTAAAAGTTAAGGTTTCAAACAGTACCTCTTTTGAATCTGTGAATAACCTAGAATCACCTAAATAGAGGTTAGTATCTTTCATATTATTTCCCTTCCTTAAAGCTGAATCGAATTTATTTCACTAACCTTTGACAGCACCAGCAGAAATATTTTCTATTAAATACTTAGATGCAAATATGAATACAACAACAATTGGTATAATAGAGATTGCAAATCCAAGATAGATTGCACCTTGATTTTGATGCCAGATTTTTAATGCTTTCAAGGATGAAATAACCATCGGTAATGTTTCTTTTCCTTTAGAACTTAATATAACTCTAGCACTTAAATAATTGTTCCAAGATCCGATGAACGTAAAGATCGACATAGTGGCCACACCTGGTGCCATTAAAGGTAGTGCGATTCTATGAAAGATATAAAGTTCTCCCGCACCGTCAATCCTTGCTGATTCAATTAATTCTTTACTAAGCGAAGAACTGATATATGCTCTTAAGAAAAATACTGTTCCAATCGAAGCAATTGAAGGAATAATTAAAGCGGCATGTGTATCCATAAGGCCAAGTTGTGTCATCCATTTGACATATCCTAGAAATGCCAACTGACTAGGTACCATCATAAAGACAAGGATAATTCCGAATAAAAAGTTCTTTCCTCTGAAATTATACATATGAAAACCATACGCAGTTAAAGCGGAGAAATATCCTGATAATATGGTTACCAAAATCGAAATCTTTAATGAATTTAAGAAACCTTGAACGACGTCAGCATTACTTGTGAGTATTTTGTAGTTTTCAACCAAGCTTTTACCTGGAAACAAGCTCATACCTTGTGTCGAAATCGACATACCATCTCTCGTTGAATTAATTAAAACAATCCAAAACGGAACGACAGATACAAGCACTAGTAATGCTAAAAAGGTATAGACAACTATATAGATGATTAATTTATCTCGTTTAATTTTATTTTCAAGCTTTCTACTTCTTTTGTTCACATCAGCATTAGAAGCTGAACTCATTGATTTACTCATATTTTGCACTTCCTTCCATTTCAGCTAATGCTTTTTTTCTAGCTTTTCTTTGTTTACGTCCATTAAAGAACTCTTTTAGTTCATTACGGTTGGTAATTACTGTGAACACAATAGTAAAAGCTAGTATGACAAGGAATAATGCGAAAGATAGTGCTGAAGCGTAACCGTAATTCTTATAAACGAATGCCATGTTGTAAATATAGACGATCATGGTATTTAAGCTTCCAGCTGGAAAGCCCTTGCCATCTGTAATTAAAAATGGAATATCGAATAATTGTAGGCCACCTATTAAACCAGTAATCATAACATACATTAGAATTGGTTTGATGGATGGAATTGTAATGTTCTTCAGTATTTGCAATCTGCCTGCGCCATCGATACGCGCCGCTTCAAAAATCTCTTTGCTGACCGCTTGTACAGATGCCATAAATAATATAAAAGAGTTACCAAACCACATCCAGGTCTGAATACTGGAGACACTCATTTGAGCGAGTATTGGTTTGGTCAACCATCCTATAGGTTTATCGATCCAACCTATACTGAATAACACTTGATTCACTACGCCATAATCTTTATCTAGTAATTTCATGAATATAAGTGCAATTGTAGCAGCCGCGATTAAGTTAGGTAAATAAAATATTACTCTGAAAAATTTTAATCCTTTAAACTTATATTGGATGTCCGAGAAGACCATAACCAACAATAATGCTAAGAAAATTTGAAAAAATATATTAACGCCCCAAATCTTGATTGTATTAAAAAAGGCATCAACAACATTAGGATCTTTAAATATCAATTTAAAGTTATCTGCTCCAATAAAGATTTTCTTACCATAACCTTTATAATTTGTCATTGAAAGATACAATGTAAAGAAGATGGGATATGCATTGAAAAGCAAGAAGACCAAAAAGAATGGCGATATAAAGAGATACCCAATTTTGTCTTTAAATTTTTTCATTATAATACATTTCCTTTCGATTGCTACATGCTCAAAACGTTTTGATTAGTTAATTAAGCATTAGTATAGCTGAATAAGTTTGTGCTAAATGACATACAAAAGTAGACATAACGTCTACTTTTGTATATTAAAATTTAGGTTGTTTGGAGGTTATGAATTAATTAGTTAGTTGGTAAGCCATCTACATAAATTTCTGGATAAGTTACTTGAACGTCTTTGTAGAATGCAGTTAATACGTCAGCTACTGTGTTGTAACCATCAGCACCTTGTTTGTAGTTAGTGATGTGTAAGCCTAACATATCATTTAATCCTCTATCGTAGATTGTTACGTTAGAAAGATCGATCTTAGCAGCTTCTTCGTTAAATACTTTTAAGTGGTTCATGCCACCAAGAGATTGACGGCCATCGTAGTTTGCGATTACTGGTGCCATTACTGATTCAACTGAGTACATATCGCCATCAGCTGCTTGACGCTCAGCTAAACGTTCTTTATCAAATAACATTGATTTTAAGAAACCAAATGCTACTTCAGGAATTTTCGAATCTGCATTGATACCTAGATAAGTACCACCCCAGAAGTATGAGTTAGGACCTGAAGCCATACCCCAGTTACCTTTAAATGCCGCTGCTTCATAAGCATCTTTAGTTGCTTGATCTGCATCTTCAGCTGGTTTAGGGAATGTATTACCTTCTGCATCAACTTTTTCCATGTTTGGTTCTATAATATATTTTAAGCCCCAAGTTGGCATAGAGTACGCCATAACTTCCCAAGTTTTGCCTTCTGCATCTGTTAAGTCTTTATCCATAGCATCGAACCAAGGACCACTCCACTCAGCTGCATTAGCTGTTAAAGAATCTTGAATGGTTTCGCCATACATTTCTTTAACCATGTTAATGTAAGGAATTTGCTCTTTAATTTTTTCAGGGTTTAATTTACCATTTTCATCAATCCATTTGGCAGGATCATTTGTACCAGCTGCGAAGTGTCTAACAGACTGATCATCTGGGAATAATCTCCAGCTTGGATTAGAAGCTTTTACTTCTTTTTGAGCCAATAATAAGTTTTCAACTGTATTGAATTTATTTTCATTCATCCAGTTAGTTACTGCAGTATTGTAATCTGCTGAGCCTTCTGCTGGGAATCCTGGTTCATTGCCCCAAACTTGAGCAGCCATATCAACTTTGAAGAAGATCGCACCTGGCGTTACTTGCCAAGAAAGTGCTGCTAACTTACCTGTTGCAGGGTCGATACCTGATTGCCAAATATAATCTTTGTAGTCTGCTTTTTCTGCTGCCAAATCAACCTCTGGATCACTTTCCATCATAGATTCGATATTTGCATAATAACCAGCTTCAATAAATTGTTTGATGTGGTCAAGTTCACCTGTAAATACATCAGGTCCATTACCAGATTCTAAAGCAGGAAGAATTTTATCCATGTACCCATCTTGGATAGAAACTGCTACAAACTCTACCTCTAAACCTTCAAAAGGTTTACCAGGAGCTGTGTACATATCTTTAAAATTTTGAACATCACCTGCAGTATCAAGTTCATCAGTAAATGACCAAATGACTAATTTTTCTTTTGAGTAATCTTTTGAGCTATCAACTGCGACACTTTGTGTAGTGCCTTCCTCTTTTGTTTCGGATCCATTCGATCCACTGCTACAGCCAGTAATTACGAACATCATTGCTAATATAATAGCAAGAAGTCTTTTAATATTCTTCATCGTATCCTCCCCATAGAAATAAGTTTCATCAACATTAGGCTCTGTTGTAAAATCAATATACCATATTTACGAAACCGGTTGCAAGTCTTTTTTAATACATGTTTTAAAAAATACAACAAGACTTGCTCTAAATTGTTGAATATGAACAAATCTTCGTACATGAAGACTTTTTAAATTAATACTTTCCCGCGAACTATACGAAAGCTAGAAAAATCAACATTTTTAGATATGTTACCATCCTTTAACATTTGATGAAATAACGATTTTTTTGGAAATCACACACCTATTTGTTTGTTAATTATTATCGCATTCACAATAATTCGATCTGTTTTTTATTATCTAAACTCCTGAAAAACAACCAAAAGCAATCATGAGTTTTGTAAAACATCATTAGCCTCTCACGAAAATCGAAACCGCTTCCTTGCGTTTGTCACCGTATCAATCTCGATGCAAAACAAACGTCGTAATCGAATGATCTGGCAGATTAATATTAATGCCTTCTCCATCCACTACAAGTGCCATTTCTGCAATCCAGCCTTCGTTCTGTGCGACAACAACGATGTCCCCAGATGGATTTTGAAAGGCGACTGCATGAACATCGTTTATAGAAACACTAAGCTCCAATCTTTTTGCACCGATTTCTATATACTTTGAAAAATGGCCTATATAATAATATGAGTTATTATATATTAAGGATTTCGTATTTCGGTCATACATGATTGGCGCTTCGCAATAATTATAAACGTGGTTTGGACCACCTAATTCATTTAAAACTAGATTCCAATCAATCCAGCCTCGACTCCAATTGTTAAAGTCACCGATGATATTTCTACCATAACGCTCGCAGTTAGACCATGAACCTAAATAACCATTATGAACTGCATTCTCAGATGTGGTCGTCAGCTCAACACACCCTTCAGTAAATAGGATGTGCTTATCCGGAAACAGGTTATGAAGCGTTGTCAAATTTTCGAAGGCCTCGCTTACATACCAGTGATTGCCTGTTCCCCATACGTATTTTGCTGCTTCTTTATCCGCTAAAACCACAGAGCTACGCTCCACTAAAACATCTCTGTTATGATCCCATATGATAATCTCTGTATCCGGATAGGCTGCCTTTAATGTTGGCCCCAAATGATTCTTTACGAAATCTCGCTCTTCTTCAGCCGTGTAGATACAAGAATCCCATGTTTGTGTCGCTAATGGTTCATTTTGAACACTGACTGCCCATATATCAATATTGCGTGATTTCATAGCTTCAATAAACTTTACATAGTAATTTGCCCATGGTTGATAGTAAGCTTCAAGCAGTCTCCCACCATAGTTCATTTCTTTAGTGTCTTTCATAAATGCAGGTGGACTCCAAGGCGACGCCAATAACTTAATCGGTTCACCTGCTATGCGTTCCGCATCTTTGATCATAGGAATAACCCATTTATCTTCACGTGAAATATCAAAAGTTTTAAGCTCAGTATCGCCTTCTTCTACATAGGTATAATTGGATAAAGCAAAGTCACACGAATGGATATGAACTCTCCCCAAAACATAACCAAGGCCATTTTCTTTAGAAAAATAAGCATTAATCGCTTCTTCTCTAACCTTTTCCGGTGCTTCTGAAAGTGTAAACGCTGCTGCTTCAGTAAATGCACCTCCGAATCCCATAAACTCTTGATAGGTCATCTGAGAATTCACAGCAATAACTGGTCGTTTCGCATCGTATTGTCCCGTTTCTCTTTCAGGAAGCTCTACCCAATACTTCAAGTCCTTTTTTTCAGATCTAATAGATGAAATTTTCATATTTCCTCCTAAGCAATTATTTTATATACCATTCTCACTTGATTGATCTTTCTCTCTCGAATCGCTTCGGCAAGTGTGCCATCAACCCTTTCAACCTTCTGTCCATCGATCAAGTAATAGTCGACATCTATCTTTTCAGAATAGGTTGGATAACCCGTTTCATTTTCAATGATAAACTCAATCTTAGACAATAATTGTGTGACCACTTTTCCATCCTTAAAGAACTCAGCACTTAATATCGGCTTCGGTGTAAACTTTAGGACATCATCGTAGCTAAAAAGTGATTTTCCAAACATCATCATATGCCAAATGCTAAGCATCTCAGCCGTTGAGCCACTTAATCTTGATACAAAGCCACGTCCATGTACTTTGGGATTTGGGTTTAGACTGCTCGCGATAAAACTTGAATTTTCTAAAGTTGATCTGCCATACACTTCAGGATCCATAAAACAAACCAAATTGGTCTTTATCTCTTCAAAAAACACATCATATAAACCACCCTTTAATAGTCCTAAAAGGTATTTGTAAGTCATGTGTAAAAAGTTGCTTTCTCGTTCTAACCACCCCGGTGTGAAAGCCCTAATTCTCCCCAGTTCATAGCTCATTTTATCCAAAGGCACACTTGTTTTATACGTGTTTAATTTCTCATCATAAAGTTTAGAACCCTTTACCAATTGATGCTGCTCTTGATTCTCTCTCAACTCACCAATTTTAAAACTTCTAGCTGGTGCCTCTAAAAAGCTTGGTACAATTTCCATTTCAAATGCATTAATTTGAACGCCTTGAAGGCCATATGGGGTCTTGTATTCTAGTAGTGTATAATCAGTCGCCTTGTGAATAAAGTATGTGGGGAGAATTCCCTCATTTTGTTTTTTTGATTTTTGTACACCTTCTAAAAGAAGTGTTTCAGCTTTTTGTAGAAAAGTTTTTAAAGCATCTACAGATACTTCTATTTCTACTCCAGAAATTTCTTTATCAACCTCACTTCTGAAAATTTCCTTTGCAGTTGAAAAAGCATCCCATCTGTCAAAAGATGACATATTCTTACTCAAAACTTCATTTAGATTCTCGTAATAACGGTAGTTTTCTTCACATAATAAGACATCTTTCGAGAGATGCTTACTTAAAAATCTTATGACTCTGATCAGTTCAATCGTCTCACTCATTCCAGAACCAAAGACACCAGGCAATCCATTCATCGCATCATTCCAGCCAGGTTTATTGGCTTCCATCTCTATCCCAAATCCAGATGGATCTAATGAAGACAACTTCGTTAAAACTAGTGTCATCAGTTTCTGAGCTAATGTGGTTTCATAGATGTGGTTTGAATGATCTTTTACCCAGTTGGTTTTCTCAAAACGTTCTGAATGCGGTTCTTCTTTCAACGCACCAAATTGGCGAACTTCACCGTCTTTTGTCATTCCGTATTTTTGACTTCTAGGTAAAACACGAACTGGACTATCAAAATAGCGATAAGTAGCATCTTCGTATAGTAACTCAACACATTTGTCAGGGAATACTTTTAAATAGTTTTCAATCAAATCTAAGTTATAGGTCCAGTGATCGCTCCAAAAACCTTCGCCAAAGTTCGCCTCTATCTTCTGTTCACTTGCTTCAACCAACTTCTCAATGAAAGCATCTTCAGGAATAGTTAATCCAATGTTAGATAGCAAAATACCCATACTAATACTGCCTGGTGTAAAACATTTCATGAGCATAGATTTCAAGTGTTCTTTATCAGTTGTTACGAATTGATCGACTAACTCATGGGCTTTGATTTCGGATAACTTAAACGTTGTACCCTTGACACTAAGAGGGTTATAGCCATCTAGTTGTATCAAGCTCATAAACATTTTCACATTAAAAAGGCCAGCTTCTGGGACAAAATAGACATCGTTCCTTCTATTTTGGTTCACATCTCTGAAATTGCCATTTCCCTGTGAATAAAACTCTGGTGATAATGTGAAAAAGTTATAGTCTCTTTCAGGATCACCGTGCTTTCTTGAATAGATATGGTAAATTTTTTGAGAGCTCCCATTACCAAAGACAAGTGGGTATCCACCTCTCAAGGTATTGTCTAAAAAATTTTGTTTGATGTAAGCATCAAACAATTCAAAATTACTTTTTCCATCTACCACATCCACAAGTTCGTCAAGCACAGTGTCAACAGCGTTTAATTGTTTTTCGATAAATTCACTTTTAAAGAATCGCTCCTCTATTAATTTCAGGTTTGATGTATGTCCAATTACCGTTTTAATCTGAATTGAAGCATCCTGCTCAACTGTTTTAACATAAGGCGTAAAGCCACATGGCACTCTATTAACTGCAACTTGGTTGGATAAGTCGAGTGATGCTATATTCTTATCTATTAATCCAAAGGGAACCGTCAATGATGTATCGTAACCAAAGATTATCTCTGAGTCGATAATCGGCTGTATTAAAGTGTGATCCTCGACAAAAGAAAAATAAAAATGACCCTTTTCAATGAGAGATACCTCCGCCTCATCACCACTAGAAGCTCGAAATCTGTAAAAAGGAATGTTATTTTCAACATTCTCTACATTCATCCAAGATACCATAAGATTCGACATGCTTTTATAGCTCTCGGTAGTTGCTCCTGAAGGCAATATGTTCGCAATGCCGTCAACTACCTCTATTTCTCGCTCTTTTCCTAGATTTGTAACATTCACTTTTCTCACTAGTCCAGCAATAGGCTCATTTGTAATCCCAAAATAAGTTACTTCATAGCTGATCTCTCTCGTCCGATTAACCTCAACAATGGTAAAATGGCCTCTGGAAATTCGCATCGTTCTTGTCACATCATCAGTCAGCGCAACTGAAAAAGGTTCATACAAAGCACCGTCAACTCTTACGAAACTTCTAAATCCGTATTTATCTACATATTGATAACTCGTATTTGCAGGGAAAAACTCCAAAATAGGCTCATCCTTATCTCTGATGCCAAAGCTCGTCACGCCCTGTCCTCTATTGGCATAAAACACCCATATCGGAATCCCCTTAACGCCTGCTATTCCAGGTAAGAAACTAGAAAAAGTCTTCTTCTTATCATAGTTTTCAATTACAAATTGATTGTTCTCAAATAAATAACTCAAAGTACCTCCCATTACCTTCAAAATTACGAAGGCGGTTTCGTTAATTCTAATATTAACACACCTAAGTCATTTAGAAAACAAAAAATAAAAAAAAGTACATTACTTTGTACTTTCTCTTATTATAAGTTCAACGGGAACCCTTTTAATGGTCGCTTGATCCGTATCCACTTCTTTATTAATTTGTGCAATCAAATGTTTTGCTGCCTCTCGTCCAATTCTAACCTTATCCTGCGCAACAGTTGTGAGAGAGGGCGATGTATATCTTGTAAGCTCGATGTTATCAAATCCGACTACAGAAACATCATCAGGCACTTTATATCCCAAATCTCGCAAGGCTAAGATAACCCCTAGAGCGATATCGTCACTTGCCGCATAAATCGCTTCGGGAAGCGTTTTGTTCAGCTTCAAAAGTTCGTGAAGCGCTTTTTTGCCACTGTTAAAATCATAGTTATAAGCTTCTACAACTTGGCTCGAATCCATATTGTATTTTCCTAAAACCTCTTTAAAGGCTTCAAGACGTTCAAGCGCAGAGAACGATCTTAAAGGTCCAGCAATATGTGCAATACGCTTAGCACCCTTTGACATCAAATACTCCAACACCATTCTGGTGCCTTGAAAGTTGTCTGATATAACCGTTGGTACATTGATTAAACCACTATCGACACTGACAATTGGGATACCACTTTGTCTCAGCTCATTTAAATTTTCATCGTTTACGTCAACCGTTACAATTAAAATACCATCGATGTCTTTATATTTACACCATTCCAAATAAGTCAGTTCTTGAGTCCCCACTTTTTTCGAAACGAAAGTAACTTCATAGCCTAAGTCTTCAACGTAGGTTTTAAAAGCTTGTAAGATACCACTGAAGAAGTGATGCTCAAGTCCGATATTTAAATCTTCACTGAATAAGATACCGATCGACCAGCTGTTTTTTGTTGCAAGTCGTCTGGCACTTGAGTTAGGGACATAACCAAGCTCTTTAGCAACTGCTAAAATCTCAGCTTTTCGCTTATCACTCACTTCTTTAGAATTATTCAGCGCCTTTGAAACTGTACTCGATGCACAGCCAACCTTCCTTGCAATATCATAAATCGTCGTCATCTTCCACGCCCCTTCCCTTATTCCATCTTATAGTATATCAAAAGTTGACTGGGTTTGGCAAAATCAAATAAAATTTTATAAATATTATATTTAAAGACCTTACGCCTTATCCTTAAGTTCAAGCAACCACTTAAGTGCATCTGGCAATCTTCTCGCCCACGCCAGCTCATTATGAATGGCATCCTCTTCAATAATCAGTTTTATATCAGATGATAAAATTCCCATTTCAGTTAATTGGCTAGCAACTCTCTTTGTACCATTAATGTATCTTTCATTGAAATCAGGAATGGCATCATTGCTCGTCTCTTTCGTTCCCACATCCAAATACCACTTTGTCTTCAGTTCTAACCTGACTTTTTCAAGCTGTAACAGTAATGCATCCTCTTCAAACCAAACCGCTGTCGAAAATGCACCCACTTTACTAAATACATTTTGGTACTCACTTCCCATATACAGAGAAATAAAGCCGCCCATCGAACTGCCAATGACGCTGGTATGCTCCCGTTCCGTTAGCGTTCGATAGTTTGCATCTATATAGGGTTTCAAAGAAATCACGATAAAACTACTATACGCTGCGCCGTCGCCGCCAATCTCCCTCTGTATAGACTCAAAGTCTTTCAGTGATTTTACAGCTTCAGAAGCCCACGGCGAATATTCATCTAGCCTTTCTAGACCAGGTGCATTATCAATCCCCACTATGATACAGCCATAAAAAGGTGTGCCATCAGCATTTATCATCGTTTCTGATAACGTCTCCATCGCCTTATGTGCATCCCAACTCATGCCATAAGCAGCATCTTCCTTATTAAAAAGGTTTTGTCCATCGTGCATGTAGATCACTGGATATCGCTGTTCGGTCATTTTGTCATAGGACTCTGGCAGCCACACACGAATCGTCCTAACCTTATCTAATGTCTCTATTCTCATCTCAAATTTTTCAATCATGTGATCCCTTCCTTACTAAATCCCCAAAAGAGGAATGCATTTTTTCAACCATTGCATCCAATGCTTTTTCTTCTAGTAAAATACCTGCAACGGCCATATATTTCGGATGCACCGTTTGCCACATAAGAGATTCGCCCAATACTTCATCGCAAATCTCACTAACATGAAAACCAACGGATTCCAAAGAGTAACGCATCAGATCAGGGAAGAGACAAGGCTGCCCTTCACTTTTACGACACGACTCACAGATTTCACAGTTGCCTGCTACTAAAGTAGTATACTTTGATTCTGACACATTCCCATTCATTCCCTCAAGTTCATGTAAATAAACAGTCGATTCTTTTTTCAGTTCAAAAAAGTCTTTTCCCTTAAAACCAATAATAATGGCATAATCAAATGGGTTAAAGGTATGAATCACTTCACGTTCATAAGGTGGACACGTCCAAATCTTACCGTAATTGGGACATGACTCGCAAAATCCCATTACTTCGTTAGGTTTATAATAAAGAAAAAGGTCATTCTTAAGAATCACCTTATATATTATCTCTTCCGTATGGTTGAATTGCATTGTGGCTTCCTCCAGTTTATTTCGTTCACGGATAGCACTTTGATTGTATCATATGATTAATAAAAAGCCTATTGTTCCGTTAGGATATTTGACATAGCCTCTAATGCCAAATGATAGCTCATCGTTCCAAATCCAGCTATGACACCGACTGCTCCTGCTGCAGTAACACTGTGTGCTCTATAGACTTCTCTGGCATGTATATTAGAAAGATGAATTTCTACTACTGGAAGTTTAACACTTTTGATGGCATCTAAAATAGCAATACTCGTATGTGTATAAGCGCCTGGATTAATTAAAATGCCATCCTGCTCACCTATAGCCGCTTGTATCCAGTCAATCAGGTCCCCTTCATGATTGGACTGCTTTATTTCAAGATTAATAGATTTTTTAGCAGCACTTTCAAGAAGTGATTTACAAATTTGTTCATAGGTCATGTCACCATAAATTGAAGGTTCCCGCGTCCCCAACAGATTCAAATTCGGTCCGTTTAGCAAAAGGATCTTTTTAGCCTTACCCTTTGTTAACACTAAATGAGTCAACGCTTCTAAAGTTTCATCTGAAGCGGTTTCATTTTGAACCGTATAATCAGCTGCGAGATGATAAAAGTCTTCTCGTTCACTTGCTAAGCTATAAATGCGATTGGGATCGGCTTTAAGCAAAGGTCTTCCCTCCAGATTCAGTGTGGATAGAATGGCTTCTGGACTCCTTTGGATACGAATTACTGTCCCAGAACGCTTCATCAGAGCAATGTTATTCGGATCAATCACCGCGCCGCCACCGGTTACAATGACCGATGGCTCTCTCTTGCTACAGATCGTATCCAACACTTTAGACTCTATGCTTCTAAACGCTCTTTCTCCTTGATCAGCAAATATCTCATCTATTGATTTCCCCACATTTTTTACAATTTCTTTATCTAAATCATAAAAAGGGCGATTGATTCTCTTTGACAAACCTTCACCTAACGTCGATTTTCCGCTGCCTGATAGCCCCACTAATATAACATGCACTAAGCTACCACTCCCTTCTTATAGCTTCCAAGAAATTTTGAGAACTGGCACTGATTTTGTACCGCCTCAATTGCTCTTTTAACCCCTTCATCTGTGATACTCCCCTCTGCATCCAAATAGATAAAATACTCCCACGATCGGTTGGGTATAGGTCTTGACTCTATGCGAAACAAATTGATTTGTTCCCTAGCAAAACTGCCTAAAATCTCATGAAGAGCGCCTACCTTGTGACGTGCTGCTAAAACGATACTCGTGCTATCAGCACCTTCACTCACCTCTGGTTCTTTTGAGAGAACTACAAACCGAGTGGTATTAAACGTACTATCCTGTATGGCTGGTGTTAATACCTTAAGTCCGTATAAACCAGCGGCACGCTCATCTCCAATAGCAGCTAAAGTAGGATCATTTTGTTCTGAGACATATCGAATGCTAAAGGCTGTATTTTTCATTGGTATCAGCCGAGCTGAATCAAGCTTATTAAGAAATGTACCACATTGCTCCAACCCCTGTGGATGAGAGTATATTTCTTTAAGCGCCTTTAATTTTGCATTCGGTAAACCGATGAGATTATGAACCACGGGCAAGCAAACTTCTCCAGTGATATAGAGCTCATTTTCACGTATCAAGTCATACACTTCTTTAATTGCACCAGTTGTGGTATTTTCAACCGGTAAAATGCCATAAGTAATTTCACCATTCAATATCGCTTCACATACCTTAGAAAAAGAACTGTAATTCTGATATGGCTTTAACGGTTCGCCAAAGTAACGCACTAGTGCACTTTCAGCAAATGCACCTGGGATACCTGAATAGCCCGCCTTCATCTGAATCGTACTCTGTTGATAATCACTAGAAATAACTTCACTGATAATACTATTGACTTCATTATTTTGATTGTTTTTTTGGAGCGCTCTACTCGTTTCAAAAATTGTACGCATCACTTTCTCTATTGCTTCTTTATTTGAAATTTGTTCAATCTTCGAACTCAGTCTATGGATTATTTCTGTCTCTCGTACAGTATCTATAACGTTTTGATCTATTTGCTTTTTAATCTGGCCAATTTGTTCCGAATGTGCCATTCTTTCGCAAATTAATTTGGCAATTTGATCATCTATAAGATCAATCGCATTTCGATGTTCGTTTATTGTTTTCACCGCCACACTTCCTTTTCTTGAATTTGCTGATCAAGCATCGCCTCTAAAAGTGCTATCGCTGTGACCGCTTCCACAACTGGGCAAGCCCTTGGTACAATACATGGATCGTGTCTACCTTTGACCTCAAGGATTTCCGCTCTACCCGTCTCAAGATCGACTGTCTTTTGAGGAATTGAAATACTTGAAATAGGGCGAAAAGTTACCTTAAACTGAAGTGGCATACCATTGCTAATGCCACCGTTTATACCACCGCTATGATTAGTAGAGGTCTCAATACGACCTTCCTTTTGTATCCACGGATCATTGGCTTCAGAGCCTTTCATCTTTGCAAACTCGGTCCCCGCCCCAAACTCTATGGCTTTTACACCGGGAACTGAAAACATCAGATGGGAAATACTACTCTCTAGTGAATCGAAAATAGGTTCTCCCCAACCAACTGGAACGCCAGTGATACACAACTCTATCTGTCCACCTATCGAATCCCCTTTTTTTCGAAGATGAGTTAATAAAGTATTGGCATCCTCTCTTGCATCTTCAGAAAGAAACGGTAATGTTAAAGTTTTCAACTCGCCACTTGCGATACGATTCATTGATCGTTCGTCTAAGGTTTGAGGGTAATCTTCAACTAAACCCATACGACTGATTCGACTCCCAATTGAGACCCCTAGTTTTTCAAGAAGCTGTGTTACAAGTGCGCCTGCAAGCACCATAGGTGCAGTCAATCGACCTGAAAAATGACCACCACCTCTACCATCATTAAAGCCACCATACTTTATATGTGCGGTATAATCTGCATGTGATGGTCTCGGGGTTACTGCAAGATTTTGATAGTCCTTCGATCGCGTATCAGAGTTAGGAAAAAATAAAGTCAACGGTGCACCGGTGAGCGTCCCATTTAATACGCCACTGATTATTTCATATTCATCGGTTTCCCTTCTCGGCGTTGCATGGATTCCTGTGCCGGGTTTCCGTCTATCTAGCTCACTACGGATTCTATCAAAATCAGGCTTGAAACCAGAGGGCAAATGATGAATTGTAATGCCGATTCCCGTTCCATGTGATTCACCAAAAATAGAATAGACCACATGTCTTCCCCAGCTACTTCTCATTTAATCTACCTCCAAGGGATTGAAATACCTCAAAAAAATGCGGGTATGACTTTGCTACCGCCTCACTGCCTTCGATGATCACTTCAGAATCACATCGCGTTGAGGCGATTGCAAGGCTCATGACAATTCTATGATCGTTCCAGCCAGCTACATTTCCTCCAGTTAACCTCTCAACACCCTCTATAATAAGCCCTTCGGGCTCTTCCACGATATTTGCACCCAATACTTTTAGCTCTGTACAGATCGCTTTAAGTCGATCCGATTCTTTAATACGCACCCTGCCAGCGTTAATAATTTGCGTTTTACCTTTACTGACTGCAGCAAGTGTCGCTACTATAGGAACCAAATCTGGACATTGAGACGCATCAATAATGGTGCCCTCTGTTTGTGTGCGAAAGACTTCAAGCTGCTCCTTTTTCCAAGTGAAATTTGCACCCATATCCTTAGCAATTTCTAGAATTCTTTGATCCCCTTGCTTTGTATTTTGGGCCAAATCTGTGAGCAAAAGTCCATCGCCCATTAACCCTGCGGCGACCCAAAATGCAGCCTGTGAATAATCACCTTCGACTCGATATCTTGCAGGTCGATACTTCTGATTACCACGAATCTTATAATGTTCATTATCAATGGTTTCAACTTCAATTCCAAATACTTCAAGTATTTGAAGCGTTAGTTCAACATAATCTCTAGACTCAAGCTTTGACTCTAGAATGATCTCTGAGTTGCCTTCTAAAAGTGGCAGAACATACATTAAACCTGTAACAAACTGAGAACTGACATTCCCAGGTAAGCGATAGACGCCTGGCTTTAATTTGCCATCAACTGTAAGTGGCAAAGCCCCCTCATATTTATATAGGATCTGCTGTTCATTAAAAATTCTAAAATACGGATCCAACGGTCGCGTCACCAACTTACCTTTTCCAGTGAATGTAACTGGACCATCGACCAATCCTGCAAATGGAATTAGAAATCTTAGCGTTGAACCTGACTCGTTGCAATCTAAAGGCACGTTTGGTGATTTTAAGGCACTTGTCCCCTGAATTCTAAGCGTCGTTTCTTCTCTAAGGATTTTTACGCCCAGCGCTTCAATCACTCTGCAGGTCGCTTCGATATCCTCCGAGAAAACAAGATTTTCGATAACACTTACACCCTCAGCTAAAGCAGCTGCTAAAATGGCACGGTGGCTCAAGCTTTTTGATGGTGGCACGATTACTTCTCCTTTTAGGGTTGAAGGTTTAATAATTTTGGTCATTATATGCTCCTTATTTGTTCTTCTCTTATACAGATAAAAATCGATATAAATCTTCCTTAGGTACTTCATGTAGAAAGCTTTCGCCTGGTTGATGCATGATGCTGAGTTCAATGCCTCGACTGGTTTTTTTCTTATCCCTGACAAGCCATTGCATCAGTTCCTCTAAAGCGACGTCAGATTCCGTTGGCAATCCAATTTTATGAAGTAATCCCTTGAGGTCATCAGTCGTTCCCTTTTGAACCAAGCCATTTCCTTCAGCACTTTTTGTGACCCATACCATCCCCATCGCAACGGCTTCGCCATGTGTCCACCTAGAGTAAGCGCCATAAGACTCAAGTGCATGTCCAATCGTATGCCCAAAATTCAATATTTTCCTAACGCCCATCTCTTTTTCGTCATTTTCAACTAAGTGCTTTTTTACGATTAAGGCTCTTTCGATTATTTCATAAAGCATAGATGAGCCCAATGGATATTCTGAATCTATCAAAAGCTGATATAAATTTCTGTCCATAATGCAACCAGCTTTGACGACTTCAGCCATGCCATCTTTGAAAACACGCTCTGGTAGGCTTTGTAAAAAGTCCGGGTCAATCCAAACTTCATTTGGATGATAGAATGTACCGATTAGATTTTTCCCTTCAGGTAAATTAACAGCCACCTTCCCGCCGATGCTACTGTCCACTTGTGATAAAAGCGTCGTTGGTATTTGAATAAATGGAACGCCTCGCATAAAGTTAGCTGCCGCATAACCGGTTAAATCACCTATGACGCCACCACCAAATGCGATTACCATATC
>DJWQ01000249.1:0-15699 GCA_002441045.1 Firmicutes bacterium UBA6226
GTTATACCTGTAATATTTGTGGTGGAGAGTTTACCTCTAAACAAGTAAAAACCTCTGCAGTACGTGCAAAAGAACGCAAAAAAGATTTTCACACATTATTTTCAGGTGAAAATCCAACCTATTATGGTATTATCTGTTGTCCTAATTGTGGTTTTACCCAGTTTGAGAACGATTTTAAGAAAGAGTTAAGTGCAAAATGTAAAACAGCCATACAAAATACAGTTACAAAAAACTGGAAGCCTCAAGATTTTACTGGTCAAAGAGATCTTCAAACAGCAATAAAAGTGCATTTAATTGCACTCGTTAATTATACGGTTATGCAAGCAAGCCATGCAACTATGGCGAAGTTACTTCTCAGGTTAACTTGGTTTTATGAAGAACTGGGAAGTGAAAGTGATAATAATAAATACAAGCAACTAGCACTTGAAGCGTTTATTAAAAGTTATGAATTGGAAAAACAAGACGATGAAGAGGGTAAAGAACTCGAGGTAATTTATCTAATCGGTGAACTGAATCGCCAGTTAGGGAATTATAAGGAAGCCATTAGATGGTATGAAATGGTTGTTCGACACGAATTTGCTTTTAAGAATCGACTTATAAAAACGTACGCTAAGGATCAATGGGCATTGGCCGCTGAACAATATAACGCATCAAAATAACCAATTGACGTAAGGAGTAATTAATGTTTATCTACTTAATTCGACATGGCGAAACTTTTGCGAATGTAGCAAAAGAGTTTGCAGGTGTTACCGATGTAGCGTTAACTGAAAAGGGTAAGGAACAAGCGAAAGAAGCAATGTCAAAGCTATCGAATGTTGCTTTTGATCATGTATATTGTTCTGATTTAATTAGGGCACATCATACTGCGCTAAAGATTTGCGAAGCGCAATCTATTCAACCCATGCTTCTTAAAGACCTTAGAGAGATGAATTTTGGTATTTGGGAAGGCAAGACTTTTAAAGAAATTCAGAAATCAGACCCAGAGAGATTGAATTCTTGGTTTGTTGATTTTGAGAATTTTAAGGTTCCAGAAGGTGAAAGTGTTAAAGAGATGTTTGAACGCGTTACAAATGCGTATAAAAAAATCATAGAACCACATTCACTTGATTCTGATACTAAGATTGCAATTGTAGCTCACGGCGGGGTGATTCAAGCCTTGCTAAGTTTTTTGTGCTATGAAAATGAATCTGGCTATTGGAAATTTAAAATTGACAATTGTGGTATTAATAAAATTGAATATGTCATGGGATATCCTGTTATCCAAGGGATTAACTTATAAGAGGAGAGAATAGCCATATTTAATGAAGTTCATATGATATCTTTTTAGAGCGCTTAACATAAAAAATATGTCATGAAGCGATAAAAATATGTTATCATATGCATATACTAAATATAGAAGGAGGAATGTCTGTGAAAGCTGAGTATATAAATGCTTTTATAAAAGCATCAACTGAAGTGCTGAATAACTTTGTCTCAGACAAGTTTAGTGTTGGAAGACCTTTAGTTAGATCGAATCCGTTTCCGACAAAAGAGATTGTCATCATACTTGGTATAACTGGTGATATAAAAGGTCAAGCGGTTTTTAGCTTAGACATTTCTATGGCTAAAGCTATTGCATCGGGAATGATGATGGGCATGCCTGTTGAAGAGATAGATGAAATGGCAAAAAGTGCTTTATCTGAGCTAGGGAATATGATTATGGGGAACTCAGCTACTTTGCTATTTAATGAAGGTACTAAAATAGACATCACACCGCCGTCTTTAGTAAAAGGCACTGATATTGAAATTTCGACTGCAGGTATGGAGACCATCTGTGTGCCTCTTGTATCCGCTTCTGGAGATGTTGAGTTTGATATTGGAATAAAAGGTTAATGGAGATTTTAAATGATTAATATTGTTTTATATCAGCCAGAAATACCACCCAATACGGGAAATATAGCAAGAAGCTGTGCGATTACAGGTGCTAAGCTTCACCTTATTAAACCGCTTGGTTTTTCTTTGGATGATAAACATCTCAAGCGTGCTGGTCTAGATTATTGGGATTATCTTGATCTCGAGGTCCATGAAGACGAACATGCTTTTTTTGCGAAATATGGCAAAGAAAAATTGTATTTTGCTACAACTAAAGCGACAAAATATTATGATGAATGTCAGTTTGAACCAGATTGTTTTATCATTTTTGGAAGAGAAACTTCAGGTTTACCAGCTAGAATTCACGAGGCTTATCAAGAATCAAGATTTAAGATTCCGATGCGCAAAAATGAACATCTAAGAAGCTTAAATTTATCAAATTCTGTAGCCATCATATTATATGAAGCCTTGCGGCAGAATCAGTTTTTTGACTTGAAATGATTGATTTAATCACTGCACGGGGACGTGTGGTGTTTTTTTTTAATAAAATATAGAGAATTCATTAAGGAGAATAAGGAGAAAAAGATGGGATTTTCTACTGAAGCAATATTGGCGATACTTATGCCACTACTTGGGGGTTTAGGTTTATTTCTTTATGGGATGACTGTAATGAGCGAGGGACTTGAAAAGTCTGCAGGTAACCGTCTAGAGAAAATAATCGAAAAGTTATCAGGTAATGTTTTTAAAGGTGTTCTAATGGGAGCGCTTGTTACAGTTGTTATTCAAAGTTCATCAGCAACAACAGTAATGGTTGTGGGCTTTGTTAATGCAGGAATTATGAGCCTAACACAAGCGATCGGTGTAATTATGGGGGCCAATATCGGTACGACGATTACAGCGCAATTGGTCTCGATCGATTTAACGATGCTTGCGCCAATTGCTATCGCAATAGGTGTTGGAATCAAGCTCTTTTCAAAGAAAAACAAACAAATCATCCTTGGTGAAATTATCCTAGGTTTTGGTATATTGTTTTTAGGTATGGAGTTGATGAAAGATGCATTAAAACCGCTTAGAGAGTATGAAGGCTTTGTCGTTATGATCAAATCAATAGGTGCTGGGACACTTGTTGGCTCTATAAAAGGCTTTTTAATCGGTTTACTCGTAACAGCTGTAGTTCAAAGCTCATCGGCGACTACTGGTATAATGGTTGCCTTAGCTGCAACGGGTGCACTTCCAATTGAAGCAGCATTCCCGATGCTATTAGGTACAAATGTTGGCACATGCGTGACAGCATTGTTATCTTCTGTAAGTGCAAACCGCACCGCTAAAAGAGCTGCTGTTATGCATCTTATGTTTAATGTACTAGGTACTTTAATCTTCTTTGCAGCATTCTCAGGGATGACGATAAAAGTAGTTACAAGCATTAGTAGCGATCCAGCAAGACAACTTGCTAATGCGCATACTTTATTTAATGTGATGAATACATTAATTCTCTTACCGTTCGCTGGACTTATTGTTAAGAGTGTTAATATTTTAATACCAATAACTCAAGAAGAGAAAGAAGCGACAACTTATGGTATTAAATACCTTGATGAGCGTATATTAGAAACGCCAACCATCGCTTTAGGACAAGTGGTTAAAGAGGTACTCCACATGGGTAATCTCGCAAAAATTTCTCTTGAAAGTGCGATTTATGCTCTAAAAAATAACGATCAGAAGAGCATTGAGAAGACTTTTAAAATTGAAAAAACCATTAATACACTTGAACGAGAAATCAGTGAATATTTAATAAAACTATCCAATACATCGATTGATAACGATGATAGAAAAATCATAGACGGCTTGTTTAGCACCATCAACGATATCGAGCGCGTTGGTGACCATGCGGATAATATCGCTGAACTGGCACTCTATAAAATAGACAATACAGTGCACTTTTCTGACAAAGCAGTTGTGGAACTTGATGAAATGACACTTAAAGTAATTGAGGCTTACGAACTTTCACTCGAAGCGATGAAAGAAGAAAATCGATACAAAGCACAAAAAGTGGTTGAAATCGAAGGCGTTGTTGATGAAATGGAAAAAACACTTAGAAAGAAACACATTACTCGCCTTAATGAAGGCAGATGTGAAACAAGTTCTGGTATTATATTCTTAGATATGTTGAGTAATCTAGAAAGAATTTCAGATCACTCTTCAAATATTGCATTAGCTGTTTTAGATGTATCTGAACACTAGGAGGCAAAAATGGATAAAATTTATGATGTAATTATTATTGGTTCAGGACCCGCTGGTCTTTCTGCAGGTCTTTATGCAGCAAGAGCTAAAATGACGACTTTGATTTTGGAAAAAGATAAGACTGGTGGTCAGATTTCAGGAACAGAAGAGGTTGCAAATTACCCTGGGTCAATTCGTGAAGCGACTGGTCCTTCACTTGTTGCGCGAATGGTAGAGCAAGTTGAAGCTTTTGGAGCTGAAAGAGTAAGAGCAGATGTAACTGCTGTCGATCTCGAAGGTAAAGTCAAAAAGCTTGTGACATCAAAGGGCGACTTATTCGCTAAGTCAGTCATCTTAGCATTAGGTGCAAAACCAAGATTGCTCGGTGTACCAAATGAAAAGCTTTTAACAGGTAAAGGCGTTTCTTATTGTGCGACTTGTGATGCTGAATTCTTTACAGATTTAGAAGTAGTCGTGTTTGGAGGCGGTGATACAGCTTTGGAAGAAGCTATGTTTATTGCAAAGTTTGCTAAAAAGGTTACAGTAGTTCATAGAAGAGATACTTTTAGAGCTGCAAAGTCAATTGTTGAAAAAGCAATGGCGCACCCTAAACTTGAGTTCGTTTATGATTCGGTTGCCACACAGATCATTGGAGAAGGCATGGTACAAGGTGTAGAGATTAAAAATATCAAGACTGAAGAAGTAAAGCAGATTATGGCCGATCCAAATGATGGACTGTTAGGTGTGTTCGTATTTGTAGGCTATCTTCCTGAAACTGAATTGGTCAAAGACATAGTAACTGTAGATCAAGCGGGTTATATCGTTACTGATGAAAATATGAAAACTAAAATTCCAGGCGTATTTGCGGCTGGTGATGTTCGTGCAAAATCTTTGAGACAGGTCGTAACAGCGGCTGCTGATGGTGCTATTGCAGCAGTTCAAGCTGAAAAATACGTAGACGCTTTGGAGGAATAGATATGTTAGTTTTAGACAAAGAGAATTTTGAATCAGAAGTACTTAAAGCAGAAGGTGTTGTTATCGTTGATTTCTGGGGAGAAGGATGCGAGCCTTGTAAAGCACTTATGCCAGATTTCGAAGCACTTGAAGATGAATTTCAAGGAAAAGTAACATTTGGGAAACTGAACACAACACAGGAAAGAAGATTGGCAATTAGTCAGCGTGTACTTGGTTTACCGACGATCGTATTATACAAAAATGGTCAAAGAATGGGCGAATGTACTAGAGATTCGGCGAATGTCGAAGGTATAAAAGCTTTAATTTCAGCAAATATTTAATAAATTGAAATTTTAGATAAAGTCAACAAATTATTGTAAGCGTGTTTGAATATTCAAACGGGCTTGCAAGATTGTTTGTATAATTATCACATATATCATGCAAAAGGCGAACTTTATAAAAGTGTTTTTGTGTTAGGTTTTCATATAGAAATTTATTGGTTTTTGCATTCGAAAATTCTAACAATTCTGATTGAAGTATTTATACAAAAGCTAGTAAGACTTGATGTTGTAGTTAGCTCAAAAAAACTATATATTTCAACTACCGCAATATTAAATGTTGTTGTAATTTGAAGTGGATAACGATATAATTATTTCGAAGACGCAAGTCGAATGAATTTATTAGTGGAGGTTTTACAATGAAAAAAGTATTGTTGATTGCTCTATCGCTTATTTTAGTATTAAGCATGGTAGGCTGTGGTCAAAAATCAGACGACGGTACTTATGAGATCGCGTTGATTACTGACAAAGGTAATATCGATGACAAATCATTTAACCAAGGTGCTTGGGAAGGTGTTAAAGCTTATGCTGAAGAACACAAAATTTCTCACACTTATATCAAACCAGAAGAAGCATCAGATGCTGGCTATTTAGCTGCAATTGATTTAGCTGTTACTGGTGGCGCTAAAATTATCGTAACACCTGGTTTCTTATTTGAGGTTCCAATCTACGAAGCTCAAACAAAGTATCCAGAAGTAAAATTCATCCTTCTTGATGGTGCACCACATACTGCTGATTACTCTACATTCGAAACAAAAGAAAACGTTGCTTCTGTAATGTATTCTGAAGAGCAATCAGGTTACCTTGCTGGTTATGCAGCTGTTAAAGATGGTATGACTGATTTAGGTTTCATGGGTGGTATGGCTGTACCGGCAGTTCAAGCATTCGGTTACGGTTACCTTCAAGGTGCTGAAGCTGCTGCTGCTGAACTTGGTTTAGCTGATGGCGCTGTAAAAGTAACTTACCACTATACTGGTAACTTCGAAGAAAACGATACAAACAAAGCAACTGCAAGAACGATGTACCAAGAAGGCGTTCAAGCGATCTTTGCTTGTGGTGGTTCTGTAGGTAAATCAGTTATGTCAGCAGCTACTGAAGCTGGTGCAAAAGTAATCGGCGTTGACGTTGACCAAAGATACGATTCAGAAACAGTTATCACTTCTGCAACAAAAGGTCTTTCTGCTTCTGTAGTTCAAGTTTTAGATGCTATCTACAACGATGGTTGGGCAACTTACTCTGGAAAAACAACTTACTTCAATGCAGCTAATAACGGTGTTGGTCTTCCAACAGAAGTTATCGGTGATGCTAATGGTAACGCTTTTGACAGATTCGCTTCATTTGACAAAGCTGCTTACGATGCAATCTTCGCTAAGTTAGCTGATGGTTCTGTTACACCTATCAGAACAATTACAGTTGCTGATGCAAGTGGTGTTGCTACTGCTGATGAATTAACATCTGCATTAAACCTTGTTAAGGTTGCTGTAACTACTAGATAATAAGAACGATTTAGTACTCGACATAATGCGTCAGCCTTATGCTTGTATGTGATTCTTGATGGGGGGAGGCTTTAGGTTTCCCCCTGTTTTTTTTATAGAAAGTTTCAATTTTTCAGAAAAAGTAATTAGAAAATTATATGGTTTACCAAATGTTTATTGTAAAATTTCAACATATACAAATGAGGTTGCATTGTATATTATTAACAATGTAGCGTCTGTTGTGAGAATTCTATTAGAAAAGAAGAGGTCAAAGTGGAAAATTATATTGTTGAAATGCTAAATATAACAAAAGAATTCCCTGGTATTATTGCAAACGATAATATTACCTTAAATCTTAAAAAAGGGGAAGTTCACGCTCTACTAGGTGAGAATGGTGCTGGAAAATCAACTCTCATGAGCGTTCTCTTTGGTTTATATCAGGCTGAAAAGGGCGAGATTCGCAAAAATGGTGAAGTTGTTAAAATTAATAATCCAAATGATGCGAACGCACTTGGGATCGGAATGGTGCATCAGCACTTTAAGTTAGTTGAGATCTTCACTGTGCTGGAAAATATCATTCTCGGGGTAGAACCAAACAAAATGGGCTTCATAGAAAGAAGAGAAGCAAAGAAAAAGGTGATAGAACTCAGTGAAAAATATGGGCTTGCCATCAACCCAGATGCACTGATTGAAAATATTTCTGTAGGTATGCAACAAAGAGTTGAAATATTAAAGATGCTTTACAGAGAAAATGAGATACTCATATTTGACGAACCAACTGCTGTATTAACACCACAAGAAATTAAGGAACTACTTAAGATTATGCGTGGCTTTGCAGAAGAGGGAAAATCTATTTTATTTATTACTCACAAACTAAATGAAATAATGGAAGTAGCAGATCGCTGTACGGTTTTAAGAAAAGGTAAATATATTGGAACTGTAGATGTAAAAAATACAACTAAGGAAGAATTGTCGAGGATGATGGTTGGTAGAGATATCAGCTTCAGTGTTGATAAGGCACCTTCTAAACCGGGAGAGGTTGTGTTGTCTGTAGATAATATAACAGTTGCATCTAAGCTCCATAAGAACAATGCTGTTAAAGGGGTTACTTTTGATGTGCGTGCAGGCGAGATCGTTTGTCTTGCAGGTATTGAAGGTAATGGTCAGACGGAATTTGTCGCAGCATTGACTGGTCTTGAGAAAATGACAGAAGGAAGTATTCATCTTTGTGGAAAAGACATAACCAGGTCTTCTATAAGAGAGCGTTCGATTGCAGGTATGAGTCATATCCCTGAAGATCGACACAAGCATGGTTTGGTATTAGAGTACACTTTAGAAGAAAATATGGTGTTACAAAGATATTGGGAATCAAAGTTTCAAAATAAGGGCTTCATTAAATTTGATGAAGTAAGAGCTTATTCTGAAGGTTTAATTAAGCAATTTGACGTAAGAAGTGGTCAAGGACCTATTACAGTTGTTAGAAGTATGTCTGGAGGTAATCAACAAAAGGCGATTATCGCAAGAGAAATAGATAAAAAACATGAATTATTAGTTGCTGTGCAACCGACAAGAGGACTTGATGTTGGTGCAATTGAATACATTCATAAACAACTTGTTGCGACTCGAGATGCGGGCAAAGGTGTTCTCTTAGTATCGTTAGAACTTGAAGAAGTTATGAACGTTAGTGATAGAATTCTTGTAATGTACGAGGGTGAGATCGTAGGTGAGCTCGATCCTAAGACGACGACAGTTCAAGAATTGGGCTTGTATATGTCTGGTGCAAAACGCAACACCGTAAAGGAGACTAACCATGCAGGATAATAAAAAATCTTCACAAAAAAGGGGATTTGATTTTAGATCAATTACCAAAACTAAAGGGTTTTCTGCTTTTACAGCAGCATTACTTGCCATCGCTTTAGGCCTTATCTTTGGTTTGATTGTAATGACTTTAGCAAATCCATCTAAGGCAATGGCTGGCTTTAGATACGTCTTAGTTGGCGGTTTTAGTAGATTCGGTGATGTGCTTTACTTTGCGACGCCTATCTTGATGACAGGTTTAGCGGTTGGTTTTGCATTTAAGATGGGTCTATTTAATATCGGAGCATCTGGACAATACACAATGGGTATGTTCTTTGCTTTATATGTAGGCTTTATGGTGGATCTTCCAGCTGGACTACATTGGGTGGTTGCGATATTAGCTGGAATGATTGGCGGTATGCTTTGGGGCTTTATCCCTGGTATTTTTAAAGCCTTATTAAACGTTAATGAAGTTATCACTTCAATTATGTTCAACTATATTGGTATGTATTTAGTAGATATGTGGGTTCAAGGAAATGCGACGATGTATGTTGCGAGCAAATCTAGAACAAATTATTTACCTTCAACAGTTCAAATTCCATCACTCGGCGTAGAAGGATCAAACGTTAACCTAGGCATTATATTTGCAATTTTAGTAGCAGTAACTTTATTTATCGTACTTCAAAAAACGACGTTTGGTTATGAACTTAAAGCGACTGGCTACAACAAGTATGCTGCAGATTATGCTGGTATGAAAGGTAAGAAAAATATCGTTGTAACGATGATCATTGCTGGCGGACTTGCAGGTCTTGGTGGTGCATTTGCAATACTAGCGCCTTCTGCTATTGCAGGAAGTAGTATGACTTATGAGCCGATTAATATTATTGCTGCAAACGGTTTTAATGGTATTGCAGTTGCCTTACTCGGTAGTTCAAATCCTATTGGGATTATATTCTCTGCAATCTTCATTTCTCATATTCAAAGAGGTGGATCGCTTGCAAACTTAGTAGGTTTTAAACCTGAAATCATTGATGTTGTTATCGCTGTAATTATTTACTTCTCAGCGTTTGCTATGATTATGAATTCTGCGTTAGCTAAGTTTGTAAAATCTAAGTTTGGGAAAAAAGTTGAAATGGCGAATGCAAATGCTGAACCGGCAATTGAAAATAAGGAGGCAAAATAATGGATACGATTTATTATTTAATTCAAAATATGCTTCCAGTCGCAATTCCACTATTATTAGTTGCTTTAGGCGGTATGTTTAGTGAACGAAGTGGTGTTATTAACATCGCACTTGAAGGTATTATGCTATTTGGGGCCTTCTTTGGCGCATTGTTTGTGTATAATGTCCAAAAGACTGGTATTAATCCACAAGTGATTTTACTAATGGGTATGATTGTTGCTGCAGTGGCAGGCTTGGCTTATTCTTTATTATTATCTTTCGCTGCTGTCACAATGAAGGCAGACCAAACCATTACGGGTACATCTTTAAATATGATGATTCCTGCTGCAATCTTATTATTTTCAAAAATGTTTTTTAACAGTGACGGTATTACTACAAATATGGCATTCTACATTAGAAAAATGCCGATTTTGGGTGATATTCCAATACTCGGCCAAATGTTTTTCCAAAAGACCTATTTAACGGTAATCATTGGATTCGTGTTACTTGCAATCGCTGTTGTTGTTTTTTATAAAACTAAGTTTGGTTTAAGACTTAGAGCCTGTGGTGAACACCCACAAGCAGCTGATTCAGTAGGGATTAACGTCTATGTTATGCGTTATGCTGGTGTCAGTCTTTCAGGTATCCTAGGTGGTATCGGTGGTTTCTTCTATTCAGTAGGTATATTAGATGGTAATATAAGTGGGCATACAGGGGTTGCTGGTTTTGGTTTCTTGGCACTAGCTGTTATGATCTTTGGTCAGTGGAAACCTATTAGAATCTTATTTGCTGCATTATTCTTTGCCTTCTTGAGAACTTTAGCTTATTCAATCGCATTGATCCCATTCTTAAATGATTTGGGTATCAATCAAACTTATTATAAAATGTTACCTTACGTTGCTACAATGGTTGTTCTTGCGTTTACATCTAAAAAATCAAGAGCGCCTAAAGCAGAAGGGATCCCATACGATAAGTCTAAGAGATAAAATGCTTTATGGATTAACTTAAAGGCAGTCTGTATTTATTTTAGATTAATACTAAAGATCAGTATCAAAGAGCAAAATCAAAGAGCAAAATCATAGAGCAGTCGGAAGCTTATTATAAGCACGACTGCTCTGTTTTATTTGAAAAGCTATCAATTTACAAGGTAATTTGGTATAATTATAACGTTATTATGTCGTTCAATTATATGAATCAAAATAGGATGTGACGGTACTCGATATGAAGATGAACTTTAATCTAAATCTGATTCAAACTCAAAAACTCATTATGACCCCTGAATTGAAACAGGCAATTGAAATCCTACAATTCAATGCAGTTGAGTTAAATGAGTTTATTAACGAGGAATTATTAAATAATCCAATACTTGAAAGAACTGCCTCAGATTCTGATGAAGAACTCTACGGTGATAAGGCGGATCAAGAGTTCGAGTATGATCTTGATAAAGGGGATAAGCAAGAAATGGACTGGGAAGATATGGTCAATTATTTTGACGATGTTAGACCAATTGCGAATACCACTTATAATTCAGATAACGACATCAATTACGATAATTTTGTTGCGGATGAAGAAAATCTTAAAGACTATTTGCTGATGCAACTTAAATTTTCCAAGCTAGATCATGATGTGATGAAGATTGGGGAATATATAATTGAAAACATCGATGATAATGGCTACTTGAAAATGAACAATGATGAGGCAATGATATTGTTCAATCGATCAAATGAAGAAATTGAACAGGTTGTAAGGCTCGTTCAGACATTTGATCCACCAGGCGTGGGAGCTAGAAGTCTTAAAGAATGTTTGCTAATCCAACTTTATCAACAAGGTTATGAGGAAAGTCTAGAAGAGACTTTGGTCTCTGATCATCTTGAAGAATTGGGTGAAAAGAAGTTTGCTCAAATCGCAAAAAAATTAAATGAAACTGCTGAGCGTGTGCAGTCATCTTATGATTACATTAAAACGCTTGAACCAAAACCGGGTAGATCCTTTAGTTCACTACGTGATGTCCGATATGTTATCCCCGATGTTTTTGTAGAAAAGCTTAAAGATGAGTATGTTGTAAACGTAAATGAAAGTGCGTCACCAAGACTACAAATCAATGGTTTTTATAAGAATATGTTAAATCAGTTTACGAGAGATTCGTTGACGAATGAGTATTTGTCTAAGAATTTGCAATCCGCACTTAGAATCATCAAAAGTATTGAACAAAGGAGAAATACCATTTATCGTGTTTGTAAAGCGATTGTAGAATACCAATATGATTTCTTTGAAAAAGGATTACTATACCTAAAGCCACTAAATCTTAAAGACATTGCTGATGAGATAGAAGTACATGAGTCAACGGTGTCAAGAGCAGTAAATGGTAAGTACATGCAGTGTCCAAATGGTCTTTTTGAGATCAAGTACTTTTTCCAAAGTGGTGTAAAAGGTGCCAGTGGTGAAGGCGTTTCCTCAGAAAGTGTAAAGTTAGTTATGAAAGAAATGATTGAAAAAGAAGACACTAAGAAACCTCTGAGTGATCAATATATATCTGATGAACTCAACAAGACAGGTATTAATATTTCAAGGAGAACCGTTGCGAAATATCGTGATGAGTTAAACATACCGCCGTCATCAAAGCGAAAACGATTTTAATAGTACTTAAATCACTAAATGGTAGATTGGAATAAGTTATTTTGAGCAATATAAACACTTGGTTTTTAGGCATAAATACAATGATACATTATAGACCAGCACAGCCAACAGCGTGCTGGTTTTTTTCTGTCAAAAAAGTAACAATCCCTTGGAAACACGTGATTTTTTAGAGTTTGTTAAACGATAGGGACTTTATTCGTCCTAGCGGGACAAAAAAATAATTTTTTTATCAAAAACACCTTGTAATCTATTTTGCGAGTGGTATAATAATTTTGTAAGTAAGTCTTTTTTTTAGCCCGAATGGGACAAAAAAAATAACTTTGGTTAAAAAACATCCCGAAACGATGGTGATAAAAATGGAAGCGAAGCGAAACGACGATCAAGAAAACTTAATATTTGTTCTCAAATATGCGTTTCCTGAAATGGAAGAATTGTTACCGCTGAGATTTAACTTATTAAACAACATCAAGTTTAATCAGCCTGTGGGAAGAAGGATGCTCTCAGGAACGATGGGATATACAGAACGCGTGGTTAGAAGAGAATGTGATATTCTAAAAGACAATAATCTTATTGATTATTATCCAGATGGCATGCGCTTAACTCAGAAAGGCCATGAAGTCTTAGATGCTTTAACTAGTGTCTTCTATAAAATTAATGGTATTAATATCTTGGAACAAGAGCTTGCAAAAAAACTACACATTAAGCGTGTTATAGTAGGTTCAGTTGGTATTCAAGATGAACAGGTATCACTTAATGAAATCGGCTATGAAGCTGCAAAGTATCTCAGCACACTGATCGATCCAAAAATGATTATCGGATTAACCGGAGGTTCTTCGATAGAAAAAGTAATTAATGGGTATAAGAGTGACTGGGTGCATGCAGATGGTAGTGAAATAATGGTAGTACCAGCTAGAGGTGGTCTAGGCAATAAAAGTGAGTATCAGGCAAATACGCTTGCTGAAAAGCTAGCAGGAAAGCTTGGCGCACAGTATCAGATTCTCTACACGCAGGACAACCTATCGAGAGCGACCATAGAAGAACTTAAGAATGAACCAAATATTAAACGCATCCTTGGAAATATTGCGAAGCTCGATGTTCTCTTATTTGGGATTGGAAGAGCAAGCGTAATGGCCAATAGACGTGTACTTGCACAAGAAGAGATAGATGATATCTTGAGTAAAGGTGCCGTCGCAGAATCGTTTGGCTATTATTTTAATAAGGACGGCGAAATTGTTCATGAAATCAGTACCATAGGTATTGATTTAGATATATTTAAAAATCTTAAGAATGTGATTGCTGTCGCAGGCGGTGTCGATAAAGCAGATGCTATTATCGCCATTAGCAAGGTAAACCCAAATCTCGTTCTCGTAACAGATGAGCGAACAGCTAAAAAAATCCAAGAGATTTTATAAATTTAAGGAGGAATTAGAGATGAAAAGAATCGCAATCAATGGTTTTGGTAGAATTGGTAGACTTGTATTCAATGCTATGGCAGAACAAGGTTTATTAGGAACAGAGTTTGACGTAGTTGCAGTAGTAGATATGGCAACAGATGCAGATTACTTTGCATATCAATTAAAGTATGATTCAGTTCAAGGTAAATTTAAAGGTGAAATCTCAACTAAAAAATCTAGCCCAGAGCTTGCTGAAGAAGATATTATCGTAGTTAACGGTAGAGAAACAAAATGTATCCAAGCAGTAAGAAACTTAGCTGATCTTCCTTGGAAAGAACTTGGCGTAGAATACGTAATTGAATCTACTGGTTTATTTACTGATTCAGAAGCTGCAAAAGGTCACTTAGCAGCAGGCGCTAAAAAAGTTATCATTTCAGCTCCTGGTAAAGGCGATGTAAAAACAATCGTAATGGGCGTTAATGAAAATGAATACGTAGCTGAAGAGCACGATATCGTTTCTAATGCTTCTTGTACAACAAACTGTTTAGCACCACTTGTACACGTTCTTTTAAAAGAGGGTATCGGTGTTGAAACTGGTCTTATGACTACAATCCATTCATATACAGCGACTCAAAAAACTGTTGACGGTCCTTCTAAGAAAGACTGGAGAGGCGGTAGAGCTGCTGCAATCAATATCATCCCATCTTCAACTGGTGCTGCTAAAGCAGTAGGTGAAGTATTACCATCAACTAAAGGTAAATTAACTGGTATGTCATTCCGTGTTCCTACACCTACAGTATCTGTAGTTGACCTTACTTTTACAGCTGCTAGAGATACTTCTATCGAAGAAATCGATGCATTACTCAAAAAAGCTTCTGAAACTTACCTTGATGGTATTTTAGGATATGCTAACGAAGAATTAGTATCTACAGATTTTATCCACGATAAAAGATCTTCTATCTATGATTCATTAGCAACTGTACAAAACAACCTTAAAGGTGAGAAGAGATTCTTCAAACTCGTATCTTGGTATGATAATGAGTGGGGTTACTCAAACAGAGTTGTTGATTTATTAAAATTCATGTCTAGCAAATAATATTTTTCGGACTATGTCTGATTTTGGACCCTGACTTAGTCAGGGTTCATTCATGTATGAATCGGAGGCCTATCATGTTTAATAAGAAAACGATTGAAGATATCGATGTAAAAGGAAAAAGAGTTTTAGTACGCGTTGATTTTAATGTGCCATTAAAAGAAAATGTTATTACAGATGAAAACAGAATCATGGGTGCACTACCAACTATTAAATACTTAATGGATCAAGGTGCAAAAGTTATTCTTTGTTCACACCTCGGAAAACCTAAAGCAGATAATTTAGAAAAATACACATTGGCACCTGTTGCAAAAAGACTTTCAGAAATTCTTGGAAAAGAAGTTGTTTTCCCAGCTGAAGTAGAAGTTGTTGGTGAAAAGGCAAAAGCTGCTGTCGCTGCAATGAAAGATGGCGATGTGGTATTACTTGAAAATACAAGATACAGAGCAGAAGAAACTAAAAACGGTGAAGCGTTTTCTAAAGACTTGGCATCACTTGCAGATGTATTCGTAAACGATGCGTTTGGAACAGCTCATAGAGCGCATTCATCAACTGTTGGTGTTACTGATTTCGTAGAAACTTCAGTATGTGGCTACTTAATTCAAAAAGAACTTAAGTTCTTAGGTGAAGCAGTTGATAGCCCAGAAAGACCTTTCTGTGCAATCTTAGGTGGCGCAAAAGTTTCTGATAAAATTAAAGTTATCGAAAATCTATTAACTAAAGTTGATTCACTAATAATTGGTGGTGGTATGGCTTATACTTTCTTGAAAGCACAAGGCTA
>DJWQ01000249.1:15835-23967 GCA_002441045.1 Firmicutes bacterium UBA6226
GCTGCAAAATATGCAGAAGTGGCATCAAAATCAAAAACTATCATTTGGAACGGACCAATGGGTGTATTTGAATTCTCTAACTTTGCCGCTGGTACAATAGCAGTTGCAAAAGCATTAGCTGATTCAGATGCAACTACAGTAATCGGTGGTGGCGATAGTGCTGCTGCTGTAAACACATTAGGCTTTGGCGATAAAATGACACATATCTCGACTGGTGGCGGAGCTTCTTTAGAATTTTTAGAAGGCTTGGCATTACCAGGTATAGAAGCATTAAACAACAAATAGGAGGTTCCCATGAGAAAACCAATCATCGCTGGTAACTGGAAAATGCACAAAACAGTTGCTGAAGGCGTTGCATTTATTAATGCAGTAAAAGACGAAATCGTAGGTACAGATGTTGAAGCACTTGTATGTGCGCCTTTCACATTATTACCAAGCTTAGTTGAAGCTGCTAAAGGAACTGGCGTAAAAATCGGTGCACAAAATATGCATTTCGAAGATAAAGGTGCTTTCACTGGAGAAGTAAGTGCAGATATGCTATTAGATATCGGTGTGACACATGTCATTATCGGTCACTCTGAAAGACGTCAGTACTTTGCTGAAACAGATGAAACTGTCAATAAAAAAGTAATTAAAGCACTTGCTAAAGGCTTAGTACCAATCTTATGCTGTGGTGAAACACTTGAGCAAAGAGAAGCTGGTGAAACTAAAGCGCTTTGTAAAGTTCAAATCGAAAAAGCTTTTGAAGGAATCTCTGCAGCAGATGCAACAAAAGTGGTTGTTGCTTATGAGCCAATTTGGGCAATCGGAACTGGTAAAACGGCAAGTAGCCAAGACGCAAATGATGTTATCTCTTATATTAGAGAAGTACTTGAAGGAATTTATAGCGACGAAGTTTCTGAAGAAGTTAGAATTCAATACGGCGGAAGTGTTAAACCTTCTAATGTAGAAGAAATCATGAACGAATCAGATATCGATGGTGCACTCGTTGGTGGCGCAAGCTTAGAACCAACTGACTTTGTGAAACTCGTCAATTTTTAAGGAGTCACTTATGAAAAAACCAACAGCGTTGATCATAATGGACGGTTGGGGACAAGCAGGTAAAGGCACTGGTAATGCAGTAGAACTTGCTAACACACCTAACTACGACAGAATGTTAACTGAATATCCACATACACTTATCGCTGCAAGTGGCCTTGATGTCGGTCTTCCAGATGGACAAATGGGGAACTCAGAGGTAGGTCACTTAAATATCGGTGCTGGTAGAATTATTTATCAAGAACTGACAAGAATCACTAAATCGATTCAAGATGGTGATTTCTTTGAAAATCCTGAGCTATTAGCAGCTATGAATTATGCGATTGAGCATGGTACAAAGCTTCACACTTGGGGACTTTTATCTGATGGTGGCGTTCATAGCCATATCGACCATCTTAAAGCGCTTATTAAAATGGCGAAGGAACTTGGTGTACCACAAATTTATGTACATGCATTTATGGATGGAAGAGATACTTCTCCAACAAGCGGTATTGGTTATGTAAGAGAACTTGAAGCATTTATGGCGGAGATCAATTATGGTATCATAGCCACTGTTTCAGGAAGATACTACTCAATGGACCGAGATAAGCGTTGGGAAAGAATTGAAAAATCATACAATATGCTCGTTAAGGGTGAAGGGGAAACGGCTACTAGTGCAGTAGAAGTTTTCGAAAAATCTTACGAAGCAGGCGTAACAGATGAGTTTATACTGCCAACCGTTATCGTTAAAGATGGTGCACCTATTGCTAAAGTAGCTGAGAACGATTCAATTATCTTCTTTAACTTTAGACCAGATAGAGCGAGAGAAATCACAAGAGCTATCGTTGATGTTGATTTTGAAGGTTTCCCAAGAACATACTTTAAGACTAAGTATGTTGGTTTTACGCAATATGATAAAACCATTGAGAACATAGAAATCGCATACAAACCACAATCCATCAACAATACACTTGGGGAGTATATGGCGCAGCTCGGTAAAAAGCAACTTAGAATTGCTGAAACTGAAAAATATGCACATGTTACTTTCTTCTTCAATGGTGGCGTTGAAGCGCCAAATGAAGGTGAGGACAGAGTGCTTGTCAACTCTCCAAAAGTAGCAACCTACGACTTAAAACCTGAAATGTCGGCTTATGAAATGACGGATAAATTATTAGAAGCACTGGACCGTGACGTCTATGATTTAATTATCATCAACTATGCCAACCCTGATATGGTCGGTCACACAGGCATTATCTCAGCTGCGGTAAAAGCGGTTGAAGTAGTCGATGAATGTGTGGGAAAAGTAGTGGCAAAGCTAAACGAAAAAGGTGGCAACTTCATCATCACAGCAGATCATGGTAACGCAGAGCAAATGTTAACTGAATCGGGTGAACCAATGACCGCTCACTCTACAAACAAAGTACCATGTATCGTTGGTGGCGTCGGCAATGTCAAGTTAAGAGAGGGTGGCAAATTAAGTGATTTGACACCAACTATGTTAGACATGATGGGATTAGATCAACCGATCGAAATGACAGGTTCTTCAATCATCATTAAATAAATTAATGATTTTATCATTTAATAGTAGTTTAATAATTGTTTTATAGATAACGAAATGGTTATCTGATCAATATAGCCTTAATGGCAATCCAAAAAATAAGATGGAGGTAAGCAAAATGTCAGTAATTACAGATGTTTATGCAAGAGAAATACTTGACTCAAGAGGTAATCCAACAGTTGAAGTAGAAGTTTATTTAGAAGATGGCTCAATGGGTAGAGCTGCAGTGCCATCAGGTGCTTCTACAGGTGCTTTTGAAGCAGTTGAATTAAGAGATGGCGACAAAGGTAGATACCTTGGAAAAGGGACTCAAAAAGCGGTTGATAACGTAAACAATATCATCGCACCTGAACTTGAAGGTTGGGATGCATTTGATCAAGTAGGTATCGATAAGTTCATGAAAGAACTTGATGGTACTCATAACAAAGGTAAATTAGGTGCGAATGCAATTCTTGGCGTATCAATCGCTGTTGCAAAAGCTGCTGCTGAATCTACAGGCTTATCACTTTATGAATACATCGGTGGCACTAACGCTAAAACGCTTCCAGTTCCTATGATGAACATCATGAACGGTGGCGCTCATGCTGATAACAACGTAGATATCCAAGAGTTCATGGTAATGCCAGTTGGCGCTACTTCTTTCAAAGAAGCTTTAAGATGGGGCGCAGAAATTTATCATTCATTAAAAGCAGTTCTTAAGTCTAAAGGCTTAGCTACTGGTGTAGGCGATGAAGGTGGTTTTGCACCAAACTTACCAACAAACGAAGATGCTTTAAAAGTAATCATGGAAGCAATTGAAAAAGCGGGTTACAAACCAGGTGAGCAAATCAAGTTAGCACTTGACGTTGCTGCGAATGAGCTTTTCGATGAAAAAACTGGCAAGTATTCTTTAGCAAGCGAAGGCAGAGAATTTACTGCTGCTGAGTTAGTTGATTACTATGCGGGTCTTGTAGAAAAATATCCAATCATCTCTATCGAAGATGGTTTTGCTGAAGAAGATTGGGCTGCATGGCAATTAATGGTTGAGAAATTAGGAAGCAAAATTCAAATCGTTGGTGATGACCTCTATGTAACTAACACAGAGAGACTTGCTAAAGGTATCCAAACGAAAGCTTCTAACTCAATCTTAATCAAATTAAACCAAATCGGTTCAATCACTGAAACTTTAGATGCGATCGAAATGGCTAAAAGAGCTGGTTTCACTACTATTTCTTCACATAGATCAGGCGAAACTTCAGACTCAACAATTTCTGATATGGCAGTAGCTATGAACACTGGACAAATTAAAACTGGTGCACCAGCAAGAACTGACCGTGTGGAAAAATACAACCAATTGTTAAGAATTGAAGAGCAATTAGGTGATAACGCAGTTTATGCAGGAATGTCTGCTTTCTATAACTTGAGATAATCCCCCGTTGAAGGCGTACCTCCCCCAAATTGTTACGCCTCAACATCCCTACAACTTTGTCATCAATATTGAGCATGCTCAATTAGATAATTAGCAAATTTTGATAACACCTATGCAAAGTCCTTGGCTTGGTGGAAAGCAACCACCAAGCCTTTGGCTTTTTTTGAAACACTCATCAATTAATTCGCGATTTCTCAGAGACAAAAATGATTTAATTGTTTTTTTTAGTCTGGTGTGGTAAAATACCTATGTTAAGCATGTGACACATGCATCTGTTCGAAATTTCGCGATGTTCAACCCAACAGTGGTGGACAATTGCCAAACAGGAGGTGGAAAAATGTTATATACGATTGCAACAATATTATTGATCTTGTCATCTTTAATTCTTATTGCGAGTATCCTGCTTCAATCAGGTAAATCAGCGGGATTATCAGGTTCAATCGGCGGGGGCGCTGAGCAAATCTGGGGCAAAAACAAAGCAAGAGACTATGATGCTAAGTTTGATAAAGTTACGAAAGTAGCTGCAGTATTATTTATAATATCATCATTAATGATGGCTTATATACAATAATTAGTCTAGGCTAATTGTTGTATTTTTTTCTGTCATGTTCGATATTTAAAACATGATTAGCATAAAGTTGTGGGGAGGAATTTTAAATGAATTATGTGTTATTATCTGCGGGTGCTGGTTTACTGGCGCTTATTTTCGCGGCTTTTTTAGTCGTGAAAAAAATCAATCCCGTTCAAGTTAAGCACGATCGAATGAACGAGATTGCTTCTTATATTCACGAAGGTGCAATGGCATTTTTAAAGCGTGAATACAGAGTTTTAGTTATTTTTGCCATTATTTTAGCCGCAGCAATTACAGTTGGTCTCGGTAGTTTCCAAACTGCAATTGCATTTATCATTGGTGCGTTATTCTCAGTACTAGCGGGCTTTTTTGGTATGCAAGTCGCTACAAAAGCAAACGTTAGAACTGCATACGCAGCTAAAGAGAGCGGAATGAACCGCGCACTTTCGGTTGCGTTTTCAGGTGGTGCTGTAATGGGTATGTCTGTTGTGGGACTTGGCCTTTTAGGTATCAGCATGATGTATTATATTTTTAAAGATGCGCAAATCATTACGGGCTTTGGTTTAGGAGCTTCATCTATCGCACTTTTTGCGCGTGTGGGTGGTGGTATCTATACAAAAGCTGCTGACGTTGGTGCTGACCTTGTTGGTAAAGTAGAAGCTGGTATTCCAGAAGATGATCCACGTAACCCTGCTGTTATCGCTGATAACGTTGGTGATAACGTTGGTGACGTTGCAGGTATGGGTGCAGACTTATTTGAATCTTATGTTGGTTCAATTATCGCTGCCATTACACTTGGTCTTGTAGCTTACAATATCGAAGGTGCAATTTTCCCATTATTACTTTCTGCAATAGGCATTATCGCTTCTATTATTGGTACGTTCTTTGTTCGTGGAAGTGAGAAATCAGATCCACATAAAGAGCTTAAAAAATCAACTTATGTAAGTGGACTTTTAGTTGTAATCGCTTCTTTCTTCTTAAGCCGTTACTTCTTTGACAACTTAAATGCATTTTATGCAATTACAGCTGGTTTGATTTGCGGTATTTTAATAGGCGTTGTAACTGAGATTTATACTTCAGGCGATTATAAATCCGTTAAGAAAATTGCTGAACAATCATTAACTGGTCCTGCAACTACTATTATCTCAGGTATTGCTGTAGGTATGTTATCGACTATGTTCCCAATTTTATTTATCTCTATTGCAACACTTGTTGCATTTAAGTTTGCTGGTCTTTACGGTATTGCTCTTGCAGCAGTAGGTATGTTATCAACTGCTGGTATAACAGTAGCTGTTGATGCATACGGTCCTATCGCAGACAATGCTGGTGGTATCGCTGAGATGAGTGAATTACCTAAAGAAGTTAGAAAAATTACAGATAAATTAGACGCGGTAGGAAATACAACAGCTGCTATCGGTAAAGGTTTTGCAATTGGATCGGCTGCTTTAACAGCACTTTCATTATTTGCATCTTACTCTGAAGCAATTGGTATCAAGATGATTAATATCTTAGATCCTAAGGTGGTTGTAGGTTTATTCATCGGTGGTATGTTGCCATTTATCTTCTCTGCACTCACTATGGAGTCGGTAGGTCGTGCGGCGTATCAAATGATCGAAGAAGTAAGAAGACAATTTAAAACGATTCCTGGTATTATGGAAGGTACTGAAAAACCTGATTATGCTAGATGTGTAGACATCAGTACAGGTGCAGCACTTAAAGAAATGATGATTCCAGGTTTAATGGCAGTACTTGTGCCAATCGTTGTTGGTTTGGTTTTAGGTGGAGAAGCGTTAGGTGGTATGCTTGCAGGTGCACTTGTAACAGGCGTTCTATTAGCGATCTTCATGGCAAATGCTGGTGGTGCTTGGGATAATGCTAAGAAATATGTCGAAGAAGGCAATTTCGGTGGTAAAGGCTCAGAAGCGCACAAAGCAAGTGTCGTAGGCGATACAGTAGGTGACCCTTTCAAAGATACTTCAGGTCCATCGATCAATATCCTTATTAAACTTATGACAATTGTTTCTCTAGTATTTGCACCATTATTCTTATCATTAGGTTCGCTACTATAAACCGGTGATTGTTTTTAGTTAAATAGATATATGTAAAAGCGATTTAATAGATAAACAATATCAGAAGTGATTTGATTTAAAGACTTGCTCAATTTGGGCAAGTCTTTTTTATGTTGTATGTTTATATATTGACACTGCACTTTCAATGATATTAGTAGGCGTTCGATTTAAAACGATACTTTATTTTAATGAGACGTGGCTGTATATCAATGGATTATACGCACAATTATTAATTAGATTTATGATATAATAAGTATTATAGAGTGATTTCATAATGAAGGGGTATAATTTAAAGGGGACTTTAGAAGTGAATCTTAAAAGTAGAACTTTTATCTGAATCTGATAAACAGAATCATTTAAGTAGAATCATGTAAATATAACGTTTGAAGATAATTGGAACAGTTCGACCATAAATTAGAATATAAAAGGAGGCAATATCATGAGAGAAGCCATAATGCAGTTTTTTAAAGAGCACAGCGAAAAGCCATATTTAGAAATGGATTTATTTATAGAGATGGGGATAGACCCTATAGATCGCTCAACATTTGTAGCCGCATTGGAAACTCTTGCGGATGAGTCTAAACTCATAAAGACTAAGAAAGGCAAATACGCACTACCAGAGTTTTTCCAAATCTATGTAGGAAAAGTTCAAATCGCAGTTAAAGGGTTTGGATTTGTTATCGTGGAAAACGTTGAGATGCGTGATATATTTGTTCCAGCAAGTGCACTTGGCGGTGCGATGAATGGCGACCTGGTACAGGCGAAGCTTACAAAGGTTGGTGGGCCAGACCAAAAGAGTGAAGGTGAAGTCATCAAGATCGTCGAAAGAGCGAATACAGAAATCGTTGGAACCTATGAGCAGAGTAAAAACTTCGGGTTTGTTGTACCAGATGATAAGAAGCTTAGAAAAGACATCTATATCTCTCCAAGTCAAAACTTAGGTGCAAAGCAAGGGGATAAAGTCGTTGTTGAAATTATTAAATGGCCAGAAGATCGTCGAAATCCTGAAGGTAAAATCACCGAGGTACTTGGTCAATCGGGCGAGCCTGGTGTAGATATCTTATCAATTATCCGTACTTTCAAGCTTCCAGAAGCATTTAATCATAAGGTGTTAGATGAGGCTGAAGCAATTCCAACAGATGTCCAAGAGGAAGCTTTAAAAGGTAGAGAGGACTTTAGAAACTATAAAGTAATTACCATTGATGGCAAGGACGCAAAGGATCTTGACGATGCTGTACATGTGATAAAGCTTGACAATGGCAACTATGAGCTTGGTGTTCATATCGCAGATGTCACACACTATGTAAAAGAGCACTCCAAAATAGACAAAGAAGCACTTAAGCGTGGGACGAGTGTATATCTTCTTAACCGAGTGATTCCAATGCTGCCTGAAAGATTGTCTAATGGCATATGTAGTTTAAACCCTCAGGTGAATCGACTCACACTTTCATGTATCATGGAAATCGATGGCAATGGCGATATCGTTAAACACAGGATCTGTGAAAGTGT
>DJWQ01000162.1:0-2126 GCA_002441045.1 Firmicutes bacterium UBA6226
ATCCTAGAGCTAAATAAGCTCTCCATTTCATCGGGTGATTTCAAATAAAATTCTTTCGTTGGAAACCGCATTCGCTCTCGATCCGAAACGATTTTTCCCGTTTGGATACAGAGTAGAATATCGTGAACGGACTCATCTTCCTTATCAAGATAGTGAACATCATTTGTTGCCACAAGTGGTACATTTATCTTATCAGCTAGAGCAATCAATCTACGATTGACAACTTTTTGTTCTTGAATAAAGTGATCTTGTAATTCTAGATAGAAGTCCCCAGGGGCGAACATTGCTCTTAAACGAAGCGCAAGTGCCTCAGCACCCTCTAGGTCGCCTTTTAAGAGTAAATCCTGTACATCGCCACCTAGACACGCTGACAGACAGATTAGTCCTTCAGTATGTTTCTCTAAAAGATCATAATCAATCCTTGGTCTATAATAAAAGCCTTCTGTATATCCCATCGAAACCAGCTTGATGAGATTTTGATATCCGACTTCATCTTTAACTAGTAAAACAAGATGCCCAGCTTGCTTATCAAACATTGGATCTTTATCAAATCGTGTTCTTGGTGCAACATAGACTTCACAACCGATAATTGGCTTTACACCATTTTTAACAGCTTGCTTATAAAACTCAACCACACCAAACATAACGCCATGGTCAGTAATTGCCACGGCGTTCATATTGCGTTCTTTCACCTTACTAAACAGTTTGTCTATTCGTGCAAACCCGTCGAGTAAGCTATATTCAGTATGCAAATGTAAGTGTACAAAGCCACTTTCACTCATTTAATGCCTCTTTCCTATTGACCATTCAAAACGATTGTTTGCCATGCTTCGATGAGGACAGCCATCATCTCAGGTGTAAACTCTGGCATTTGAGCAGTCATAAAATCATCGTATTTTACGGTTGTCGCTTTCAGTTTAATTGCCTTTAATTGATCTAAGCTCTCTTTTGGTGTGAAGTCTGAGGTATAAATAGATAGGTTTCCCCAATCCTTCGGATTCAGCTTACTCGCTTGCATTTCAGGTGATAAAAGTGCATTCAAGGCAACGATTGCACCTGATTTATTCGGTGAATTAAACGCGATCGAAGCGGATTCTATATAGGTCGCAACTCCTGATGGGATAACGAATGTGGACGCGTTTTCAGGATATTCATACTCCTTAAGACGATCGGTAGCATAATTAAAGTCCATGGACAAACTCATCATTAGGGCACCATTATTAAACAAATCATCGAGATCTTTAGTCGTCGCTGGATAACTTACGCCACCATTATAAAGATAGGGTGAAAGTGCTTTTAACGCATTTAATCCAGGTGTAATTGCTTGTGTAAATTTCATTTTGTCTAAAGTGCCCACTAAAAAGGGTTCGAGATCCACATTTTGAGCGACAAATCCAGCTACAAAAGCCGCGCCTTCAACAGATGTCTTAGGATTCGGATAAGTAAACTGTCCTTTATATGTTTCAATGTTCTCGATTAAAGCCTCATAAGTTTCTGGCTTTTCATAAAAGACATCTTCATTGTAGATGAAAGATAGTTGTTTCGTTCCATATGGCACATTATAGCCTTGTGTCACAATACCGGCGCGATACATAAAATTCAAATCACTTGAATCAACATCTGTGCCAATCTCAGGAAGCTTATCTGTAAAAGGACCATATAAATAGCCCGCTTGATAAGCCGTTTTAAAATCGACGGCATTTTCAAATAATATGATATCGATCTCACCTTGGTCCACTTCACCTATTTTATCTTGCTTGAGACCATCAAAGGTTTTAGCCAAAGGTTGCTCTACGACCTTCAACGTCATATTATAGTTGGTTTTTAGGTAACTTGCATAAGTATCTTTTAACCACTCGAGAACTTGGTCATCACTATGATCAAGTGCGACAGTAACAACTGTATCCGATGCACTCTCTTCCATTAATCGCCACTGTTTTACCACCTGATCATTGCCATCAAAATTAAGGCTACAACCCGTCACTAGGGAAATAATCACTATTACTATAAGCAATCTAAATCTCATATTAACCCTTCCTCTTGTTTAATTGTTCAGCAATTTCTATTATTTTTTTCAAGCGATGGTTGACACCTGACTTACCAATTGTTGGTGATAGCATCTCACC
>DJWQ01000162.1:2138-36785 GCA_002441045.1 Firmicutes bacterium UBA6226
GTTTTAGTTAAGTTGGCGGTTTCACAGTTGACCACACGATTGACGTTATTTCTCATCTGTTTTAAAATTCTAACGTTCTCATATTCAAGTAAGGTCTGATGCGCCCCTATGATATTGAGAAAATCCACAATCTTCTCACTTTCTTTGATATAAACGATAAAATTTTTCTTTCTTATGGTGACTTTTGTACCTAAATCATACGTATCATTGATAAATTCAACGAGTTCACTTGCGAAAAGTTCATTGTGTGTAATGAGCTCAAGATGATAGCTTTTCTCAGGGGCACTTAAAGAGCCACCCCCAAGATAGATCCCTCTCAAATAGCCCTTTTTACAACAATTTTTTGCCGTTAAACGCTCGGGAAAATGATCGTTGAGCGAATAGGATTCGCCATCAAAACGCATGATTTCTAGATCTGTCAGTATCTCATTAGCCTTTTCGATGAAAATCTCATAAGTATGGTGTTTGTTGAGCACCTTGTTTTCTTTCATAATGAGCTCTGTATGCAGTTGATACGTTTTCTTAAGTAAAATAATAATCAGCCTTGCAACCGCTGGATTCTCAGTGATAATTCTTAGATTCATTGCATTTCTACCGCCAAATTCTAAAGAACCACTGACCCTTATAATACCTGAGAGAACTGCTCTATTACAGCATTTGCCCTCAGTTCTAATCCTAGTTAATTCATTTTTTGATAAAGATGAAAATGACATTAGTTTTCCTCAAACGTTTTAATTATTTCTAGCGCTTTAGCCAATATATCCCTTTCATCATCATATTTAGCAAGCCCGAGGACGTTATCTCTGTGGATAAACTTCGCATTAATAAAGCCTTCCTCTCGCTGTGGATGCGCACTTGAATTAATCGCTTTCATCAAGTACCAAAACACCTTTTTTTCAATGATGTGATTATTTGACCAATAGTTTTTAAATCTATAAGCAGTTTCTCCTATAGGTGTTAAAACTGTTGCTTTTACACCAGCTTCTTCTTTTACTTCTCTCACTGCTGTCTGTTCGCTGGTTTCATTTTGTTCAATTTTTCCTTTAGGCAATACCCAATCGCCATTGATTTTCTGCAGCATCAAAATACTGTTTCCTAAATAAACGACGCCGCCTGAGCTATATACCCTTTTCATAGACTCACCTTTGTTTTTTCATTTATATTAGTATACCATATTGACTGCAATTTATGACATAATTGGCTGTAAATCTTGCAATAATAAGCAAAAATCTAGCCCCTCGAATAATCTTTACTCCTGAAGCTAGATCCAATATCTCGATGCTATTAATTCGTGGTCTTATACACGCGTTCAATATGTCTAACCAACTCTTTACTGATCTGAGGTGCATCGTGTCTGATATAGCCCTTCTTCTCTTCAACAAAATTACCTTTTATCAGCTTAATGCTTCTTTCGCTTAAAATTTTCAAATCCTCATCCGTTGGCAACACGGGCTTTGCCCCTTCATTTTCATACTTTTCAAGCGTTGCAACCTCGATGTCACCACTATTGACAACCACATAATCGATTCGCTTTAGCTTGGTATACTTCTCTATCGCTAAAAGGTGATCAGAAACAGAAAAACCATCTGTTTCTCCTGGCTGCGTCATGATATTTGTAATATAGAACACAGGTGCCGTTGCCTTATTGATGGCTTCACACACCTCTTGAATTAATAAATTAGGAATAATACTCGTGAACAAGCTTCCAGGCCCTAAGACGATCATTTCAGCCTGCTGTATGCGCTTTATAACCACATCAGAGGTTCTGGCATCCTTCGGATCAATCCAAATGTTGTCGATGGGTTTACTTCTTTTGATCGCCTCATGAGGTATGTTGGATTCACCAGCGACTACAGTACCATCTGTCAGCTTCGCATAAAGTACGATGTCTTCTTCTGAAACAGGATATACCTCACCAGTTATCGCAAAAATGTCTGATATTTTTTTTATAGCCTCTTCAAAACTATCAGATATCCCCACCATGGCCGCGATCATTAAATTACCAAAGTTTTGACCTTTTAATCGCCCTTCACTAAATCTATAATGAAATAAGTCCTGTAGAATTGGCTCTTTGTTGGCTAATGCTAAGATACAGTTTCTTACATCGCCAGGTGGCAGCATGCCAAGGTCCTCTCGAAGAACGCCAGATCCACCGCCGTCATCTGCAACTGTAACCACTGCTGTAATATGATTTGAAACCTCTTTAAGACCCCTTAATAGAATCGAAAGCCCAGTTCCACCTCCAAGTGCAACGATATTGATCATGACTAATTGTCCTTTCTTATCTCTCTATGGATGGCATTTGATGAGTATCCCTGTGTGTTATAGTGATCAGCGAGCTTATTTGCAAAGGTTACAGATCGATGCTGACCACCTGTACAACCTATAGCAACAACAAGTTGCGCTCTACCATCTTTCACCATACTCGGAATAATTAGATCCAAAAACTGACGCATTTGTTCAAATAAAGCACGACTTTCATCAAAGCTCATAACATAATTTTGCACTTCGGCTTCATTGCCCGTCAATGAGCGCAATGCCTCAATATAATAAGGATTTGGTAGGAATCTCACATCAAAGACATAATCAGCATCTAAAGGAAGCCCCTTTTTAAATCCAAAGGATACAAACGTTACCTGCATAGAGACATGAGGCTCAGTAATTGAGAGCGCTTTAGATATCGTATTTTTAAGCTGTGCCTGCGTCGTCGTATTTGTGTTGATGACAAAGTCTGCTTGTTCTCTGAGCACTGAAAGCATTTTCTTTTCAGACTGAATGGCATCTTCAATACGACCATTGGGGTCAAGCGGATGCGTTCTTCTCGTTTCTTTAAAACGTTTTAAAAGAATCTGATCGTCAGCCTCAAAGTAAAACACTTGATAGGTATAACCTTTTTCCTTTAACAGGTTTAAATTGTTTTCCAAATCTTTAAAGAACTTGCCACCTCTAATATCTATGACAAGTGCAACATGTTGAATGTTCTCTGAGTTTTGTTCCACTAACTCAATAAAACTTGGAATCAAAGAAGGTGGTAAATTGTCGATACAATAATAGCCCAAATCTTCAAATACCTTTTTCGCTTGGCTTTTACCAGCCCCTGACTGCCCAGATAGAATAATAAAATTCACATCAATCTCCTATTCAATGTTAAAAATTCTTTCCTTTGTTAAACCCGCAATAAATGCTCTGTCCAATGAATGATCTACTTTGCCGATGTTTTCAATCTCATGAGCATCGCTACAAACTGCAAACTTTACATCATAGCTCATTGCGATTTTAATTTCCTCAACTGTTAAATGTCCATGAGAATTGTTAATCTCTAAAAGCGTCCCCTTTGAGGCAGCCGCTTTTGCCACTTCAGCCACGTCGATTGGACCCTTTGCACCAGGATGGGTAATCATATTGATTTTGTTGCCAAGGATTGCCCCTACCATAGCCTTTGTGTTAATCTCGATCGCTTTTTTTCTGTAAGATTTAAAAAAGCGACACATAACGTTCACAAAGTGAATGCCTAGATCGTGTTTTAAATTTGAACCAAAATGATATCCCGCATTCACCCAGTCTAGTAAACTGAGCATTTCTTCATCGATATCAAGTCTGCCATCTTTTCCAAGTATATTTGCCTCTAGTCCAAGTAAAACTCGAATCTGAGGATATTTAACGTTCATTTCATCAATTTCTTTTCTCAACGACTTAAAATTCTCTTTTTTTATACCGTATCCAGAATGTGCTGGACCATGATCTGTAATTGCGATTTCCTTAAGGTTTAACTCAATCGCTTTACGGACAATTGCCTCAAGTTCATTTTTACTGTCTCCGCTATATTTCGTATGCATATGATAATCAGCGATAAGTCTCATCTTAACACCTCACTTTCTCAGTTTAATTATACCACTCTTTTCAGGTTTTAATTTTATTTTGACAAATTCGTTATATATAAAAAACACTGTTTTCACAGTGTTTTCATAATTTTTACTATTCTTTTCCAAATAACCTAACTTCACGTTCAAGAGTGACACCAAAAGTGTCAAATACAACCTTTTGAACAACAGAAATTAACTCCATTACTTCCTCACAAGTTGCTTTGCCAAGATTGACAATAAAACCGCAATGTTTTTCGGAAACCTGTGCATCCCCATGTCTAAGGCCTCTAAGCCCAGCCTCTTCAATCAGTTGTCCAGCATAATGTCCAGGTGGTCTTTTAAAAGTACTCCCTGCACTTGGCAACTCTAGCGGTTGCTTAGAAACGCGTTTTTTAGTGAGTTCGTTGGTTATTTCTTTTATTATTTCCACATTGCCAGAAGTTAATTTTATACCCACTCTTAAAACAATATAGTTTAAATTTCTAACAATACTGGTTCTATAGCCAAATTCAAGATCTGCTTTACCGATGCGCTTAACCACACCTTCCATCGTCAGTACATCCACCCATTCGACGACGTCTTTCATCTCACCGCCGTAGGCGCCTGCGTTCATGTAGACTGCACCACCTAGTGTTCCAGGGATACCAGAAGCAAATTCAAAGCCTTGCAAAGCTTCTTTCCACACAACTTTCGACAATTTGGATAAAAGGACACCTGCTTCAGCAACAACTAGATCACCCTCGATTTTTATATCAGAAAAGCCTTCGCTAATCTTGATAATAAGCGCTCGAATGCCAGTATCTTCCACGAGGATGTTTGATCCATTGCCCATGATAAAATAAGGTTGATTCATCGATTTACACAAATCAATCGTCTTTTCGATTTGTTCGATTGTATGAGGCACGACGATAAAATCAGCTTTTCCGCCGATTTTAAACGATGTGTGATTTGACATATATTCATCAACCAACACCTGTGTTGGTTCATATATCTTATAAAGTGCATCTAAAAGCATTCTTCAAACTCCAATAGTGTATTTGACCTTTAACATTCTAACATAAAATGCAAACGGTTACAAAAACTATTTTATATCGCCGTGTTTTTCAGTATGATCTATTTCTACAATATGATTTTCAGCGTCTAAAACCACAACATTTGGAACAAACGTCTTAGCTTCTACCGCATCGATTAAGCAATAAGCTATTATGATGACGATATCACCTGGTTGAACGCGTCTAGCAGCCGCACCATTTAAACAGATAACGCCACTGCCTCTTTTACCTGCGATGGTATAAGTTTCAAGTCTTTCACCATTATTGTTATTGACGATCTGTACTTTCTCACCAGGTAAAATACCTGCAGCATCTAATAAATCCTCATCTATCGTAATACTGCCCACATAGTTTAAATTTGCTTCAGTTACTGTCGCTCTGTGAATTTTACCCTTAAACATAGTTAATAACATGCCTTACTTCCTCCTATGACAAACTCACTTGTCCCCTATAATTATCAATTAAACGCGTTTTACCAAACTTAACTGCCAGCGCAATTAAGAATTCATCCTCAATAGCAACTAATGGTAGTAATGTCTTAACATCAACTAATGATACATAATCTATCTCTGCAAGTGGTGAAGATTGAATGTGACCCACAATTGCTGCTTTGATTTTTTCAGCGTTTCTTTCACCCTCTAGAATTTTTAGTTTAGCCATTTCAAGTGATTGACTCAAAACGAGCGCTTCTTTACGCTGTTCAGCGGTGAGGTACGTGTTTCTCGAACTCATTGCAAGTCCATCAGACTCTCTGACGATTGGACAAGGTACAATTTTTACATTCATGTTTAAATCTCTGACCATCTTTTCAATAACCGCCACCTGTTGTGCATCCTTTTGACCAAAGAAAGCAAAGTCAGGTTGAACGATATTGAAAAGCTTAGCAACCACTGAGGTGACACCTTTAAAGTGTGTTGGTCTTGATGCGCCACAAAGTTGCTTTGTTATCTCACCTTCACAGTCTACATAGGTCGAATAACCCTCTGGATACATTTCAGAAGGATCAGGCGCAAAGATCAGATCTACGCCAACTGCTTCACAGGTATTTTGATCTCTTTTTAAATCACGCGGATACGTTTCAAGATCTTCGCCTGGGCCAAACTGCGTTGGATTGACAAAGATACTGACGATGACAACGTCGCATTTTGCCTTAGCTGCCTTCATTAAAGAAGCATGACCTTCGTGCAAATATCCCATAGTAGGCACAAAGCCAACGCTTTTCCCAGCTTTACGTTTTTCTTCTACAAAAGCTCTTACATCAGATATGGTATTTACTGTTTTCATTCTTCACCTCATATCTCATTACTATAATAATATGTTATAAATTTATCCTAATAGGATTCATAATAGTGTAATTCTCATAAATAGAGTTCATAAATGGGGCTCATTAATATAATTTGTCTAAAACAGACTCATCAATTTTAAAGGTATGCTTTTCTTCAGGAAATTGTCCACTTTTCACTTCACTTGCATAAGCTCTAGCCGCATCAATAATGATCGGTTTTAAGTTTGCATACTGTTTGACAAACTTAGGTGTTAAATCAGAGTACATACCAAGCAAATCTTGAATGACCAAAACTTGTCCATCACAGCCACTTCCTGCACCAATTCCAATGGTTGGAATGTTGAGTTGACTTGAGATCAACTGTGCTAATTTTGCAGGAATACATTCTAATACAATGGCAAAGCAACCTATCGACTCCAGTAATTTTGCCTCTTCAATTAATTTTTTAGCTTGCGCTTCTGATTTACCTTGAACTTTAAATCCACCAAAGGCATTAACCGATTGTGGTGTTAATCCTAAGTGCCCCATAACAGGGATTTGTGCAGCGATAATTGCCTCTATACGTGTCTTTACATTAAAGCCACCTTCGAGCTTAATCGCATGTGCACCTGCTTCCTTTATAAAACGTGCCGCATTTCTTACAGCGTCTTCATCGCTGACATGATAACTCATAAAGGGCATATCAGCCACAACCATAGCTGCTTTTGCACCTCTTCTAACCGCTTTTGTGTGATGGATCATATCTTCCATCGTCACAGCAAGCGTATCCTCGTAACCGAGCATAGTCATCCCCAAAGAATCCCCTACAAGTAGACATTCAATTCCAGCCTCATCTAAAAGACTTGCCATTGAATAATCGTATGCCGTTAGCACGGTAATTTTCTCATGATTCATTTTGTGGTTTAAAAAAGTTGATGTTGTGATCTTTGTCATAATCATCCTCCTCAAGAACAGAAATGATTTCGTCTTTCTTTAACTCTGAATGGTTTGAAAGCGAAATGGTTTGTCTGGCTAAGGCAATATACGTTTCTCGGTCCTTTTGAGACAATGCGTTTAGATGCATTTTTATTGTGCCGCTATCTCCACGAGCGATAGGACCAGTCAATGCCGACTTAGCACCAACTTTTTCTATATTCGCTATCGTATTTATAATGAGTGGCCATAGTGCATTTTGGGAGACTTCAGCAGTATATCCTAGAGCCATTAACTGATTGATGGCAAGATTTACAACGGTTACCAAATAATTCGATGCGATCACAGCCGAAGCATGATATTGTGCTTTACTTGAGCCATCAACATTTATACGTAGTGGAAATAGCAAATCAAGTCCTAAGTCTCTCATGATCGATTCATTCTCAATACCATAATAAACTTTTAAGAGTTCATCTGTATTTTCCACAATTGAGGTAAATGCTCTCAATGGATGAAGTGTAAAAACATGATTCGAAAGCTGATTTAAACCATTCACAGAATGAACCCCGCTGGTATGAAAAAAAGCTTTACTTTCCGTCGCTATGCCTTCATTTATGATTTGAGTAATCACTGTGTCGATTTGATCATCTGAAACAGTGATACCAATGATGTCAGCTTGACCAATTAACTCATTTAAATCATCCGTTACTTGAGCCTCTATTAACCTCTCATCTAATTTCAACGCCATCGGTTTTCTAGCATAAAACCCCACGAGTTCAAATCGATGTTTCTTTAAATAAATGGCCAATGATTGTCCTACTTTACCTGCACCTATAAAAGCGATCTTCATCTTTTCACTTCCTGTAACAAAAAATCAAAAAGCTCTTTCTGCACAAGACAAAAAGAGCATCCATTTCATTATGCTTCTCAGTCTCGGGCAAATGCTCAGAGCCGATTTTCATTGTAAAAATAACACATCCATGTATAGTCCCATAGGGTACTATCACGTTCATTATAACATAGTTCCTAAGTTAAGATTAATAAAATTTTATGTATTTTCTGTAAATCAAATTAACTTTTGCAAAAAGCGTCTTAGATGCATTTTTTAAGTATAATTGGATCAAAAAAAAATTGAAGCACACCATTGGTGTGCCTTAAGTTTCAGTAATATTCATTTTTTTATTACTCTATTCTTTGTTCTATTCCTTTGTCTTAGTTTCATACATCATTGCATACTCATAATCCACTTCTGATTCACAAGACTTACAAAGACCAAACTTATTAACTTTCTTTTCATCGCCACATCTTTTACAATAAGTAACGTCAAATTGATTCTCTTTTACTGCTTCCTTCATAAGCCACCTCCAAAACGTATTACTGTATACAATTATCCTATACCTAAATTGTATACGATAATACCATTTTATGCAAGTGTTTTTCTTAAATCCTTCATATTATTTTTTCTTTTATTTGGATCGATCTGGCAGAGCTTTAAAAGCGACCTCAAATGCGCATCAGTAACACGTCTTTCATTCTTTTGAATGATTTCAAGAAGAGATTTCCCCAAACTATAGAAATCACTTTCACAATCAATACGTTGTAATTCCAGCATCATTTCTGGCGGCAGGTATTGGAAAGTTCCAGTCGTTTCTTTAATATGATGCCGTTCTTCATAAGTTGTTGATAATGAGAAATCGATCAAATAGACCTGAAAACTATCATCTATAATAATGTTTTCCGGCTTGATATCTAAATGCAACACACCTGCATCATGCAAGGCAAACAATGTTCTAGTTGCATTTTCAAATACTCGATCAAATGCATTTATCAATTTATACTTATCTTTTTCAACTTCTAGCCACTGTTTTAATGTCTTCCCTTTAATGTACTGACAGGTAATTTTCATATAATTCCCTATTATCTCATATCCAAGCATGACAGGAAATCCATTAAACTTCGATTGATTGAGCTTTGATAAAATCGAAATTTCATTTAACCCTCGATTGATTGGCACAAATTTTTCAATTACAGTCAAACCTGTATTTGAGTCAGTGATTGTATTGGTAAACCCATTGCTTATTGATGGTTTATTATTACTTGACTTTGAATTCAATTGTACCTTAACAGATAAATCTCTATACATTCAAACACTCCTTTAATTGTTGATAGGTTCATTGGGATAGCAAACCTTACATGGTGTATAACCCCCGTCACGCGCTTTTTCAATAGAAATACCAAACTTACTCTTTCTAAGATAATGGCACTCCGATCTATGAAATCTTTCGCCATAGGTGGTAATAAATACCGTCTTATTGTTCCTTTGATCACCGTCTGAATAAACCACCGGCGAAAATGGCAGCGCAAATTCATGTCTACCTAAAAAAGTAGGTAATGTATAATTATATGACAATTTGAACTGACCCATTCCTAGGTCATCAAATGCAACCTCCACCTTTAAATTATGAATTAATTGATCAATCTCAAATTGCTCTAACTCTTTATTATATAACCATGTGCCTATCTCAGTCAGTATCCCTTCATTTACTGTTCTTCGAATGACTTTATCGTGTCCTATAAAAGGCATACTAGCAACTTCAAGTTCATTCTTCGCATTTAAAAAGGCAAGTTCAAGTTGCTCATCTATATACAAACTCAATATTGATCCGACTAATGTAATCATGAGCATCATCGTCATTGTAATCACAAGTGTCGCCTCTATGGTTATACTTGCTTTGGATTTTTTCACAAGCACCTCTTACTCCGTTAACTGATTTACAAGCAAATACTGTCTCATATGTTGGTGAAAGCCACTTTCATCTGTCCAAATAATCTGTAATTCGTGACCTATCGAATAATCGCTTAAACTACTCTTATGCTCTAAACTAGAAAGCTCATGTGCAAATAAAGACATTGTTCTATTAACTGTCTTCGATTCATCTTGCAGATACAATAGCAACCTCAAGTAATCCATATAGTAGATACCGTATTGTGTGTTATTTTGCTTTTCTAGCGCATTGATGCCATCAGTGCCCCCGTCTTGTGACAATAAACCATTTAAGCTTGTATGCCACTCTTCGCTTCTTTTTATCAATGGAATGGCATTGCCCTTTAGTAATTCGTTAACATCAGTATACGATTCCGCTGCAGACCATAATGTAATGGCACTCGAATAGGCAAAAATTCGCCAGGGTTGTGGTATAGGAGCAGTTAACACATTGATCTGATTCATTTGCGATTTTGACTGAATGAGTGAAGCCAAGTTAAATGGTAGTCGGATACCTAATACTTTCAATTTAACTTCAGCCAAACTTTGTCTTTGATTTTCCAAGCCAGTTAATATAAATTCAATCTCACCTTTTATTGAACGTTCCTCATTTAATCTTTCACCATAGGGGATTTTTCTAGGACAGTTCAGATCAAAGCTGCTAAAAATTGAAAGTAAGTATTCCGATACCAGAATTTTCGTGGTTAAATCATAATTGACTCTATCTTCAATTGTTCTGAAATCATCCGACTCATTTAAAGCAATTGCTTTATCTTCGATGTTTACGCTTTCAAAGAGCTCATCTAGCCTCGTCATCGTATCCAATATTTTCAAATAAAGTGATTTTTGATGCTGATTAACAAACTGACTCAATATATTATCGATTTCCTGCCGAATTGCATTGCTCGTTTGAGATAACAGATCATTTTGTTCAACTAAAGCGATTGTATCTTCTTCTATCTGTTCAATCCTATCATTAATAACGGCCACTAAATCTTCTTTCTCCTCTTCATTTGAAGGATCTGATGGCTCGATGTTATCCTCGTCTTTCTCAAGCCGTTTTAAGGTTTCATAAAGCTCGTTCATCTCGCGATTATAGGCGTCTATTATATTTAGATTTTCCCTAATGCTCGCTTCAACATCTGATAATGTGTTTGCATTTTTCGATACCGACTCGAGAATTAAAGTGATTTGGTCCATTTTGAGGTTAAAATCCTTCTTACCTTCACTGTAGCTTTCTTTCAAACCAGCATAAAAAGTAGCAGTCTCGTTATTGTCCTCAATAGTATATAAAGACTCTAGCATCATTTCCAACTCTTGATAGTCCATCTCAAACATATCATCAAATGAATCTATCTCTTGCAACAGATGATTAACTTGATTTTGAATATCTGATATTGATCCAAAGGCATTAATAGACTTCAGCGTTTTTTCTACATCTTCAAAATCTAGCCTTTCAAAAGCTTTTTTCTCATAACTTTGAAGCGTTTTAACATTAGCCTGAAGCTCAGCATAGGTTTTATTTTGTTCAAGGAGTGTTGTCCCATATTCTACAAGTGAGATGCATTTAGAACTAATAGCTGCTTGCTTTAGAGCTTTACTGAAGTATTCTGATGACGATATCTTATTAAACGCAACGATTACCTCAGGTGGTTGGGCAGTTTCGCTGATGTCATTTAAAGCGGCATATTTTTGCACTATACTTTCGAACGGTTGATCAATTGGTGAAGCCAGCATACCAAACCGTGACATCATAACCCCGCTATATTTAGACAATATGGCGTCACTTGTCGCATGAGCAATTTTCTGCATGTCATTCTCTCTTTTATAGCTTTCAACCAATTGGAATATTAAGAAACTCCCAATTATAATAACAGGAATTAATATGACCATAAATATTGAAATTGCGCCATCTTGAGTTTGAAAGTAGCTTACAAATTTATTCTGTCTCATGAATTTGCCATCCTCCACCGAAAATCTTAGACGCTTCATTCAAAGTTGCTATGACTGCTCTATTATAATCGATATAAGTAAATCGGTGCTTTATAGTATAACTTTCGTTTAATCCTGGGAATTTATATGGATTCATCTGTTCTAACTCAGTATTCGATGCAAAGATTTTCCCTACGCCAATATTTTGCGTTGAGATGATATTAGAATTTTGAAATTCATATGTATTCATACTCGCATGTGTTGCTGTACTCTCTAAAAAGATCCTAGATTGAAATATCATTTCAATGCCAATCGACTGCACATAAAATACGAGAATCATTCCTGCTATTAATAAAAGCAGGATGAGTGGAATTATAATTACCAGTTCCAAAGATGCCATTTCGCCTCCAAAATACCATTTTTTTACATTTTATTTGGTATTATTTTACATCTTTAGCGCTTGACTGTCAATCTTTTCCATCTCAAAATCATGTGGTAACTTTCACTTCGCCAAATATACGAGTTAAGCTTCTCATTAACGATTTAACTTTAACGCTTTGGGAATACTTAAAATTTTAGGTATCACACCTACATTTTTTACATCAAATTCATTGCTACAAAATAAAAAAATCCCTGTTCTGAGAACAGGGATTTCAAATATTAAACGACTTCTTGTGCTTCTAACTCTTTATTCATTTTATTTCTATATCTTACTCGATCCGTTTCATTGAGAATTCTTTTTCTCATTCTTAATGAATCTGGTGTGATCTCAAGCAATTCATCATCTTCTATGAAAGTAAGTGCCTCTTCCATATTAAACACTTTTGGTGGTAAAAGTTTGATTGCATCATCAGAACCTGATGCTCTTGTATTGGTTAATTTCTTATTCTTTGTCGGGTTAACGACCATGTCTTCTTTTCTTGAATTGATACCAATGATCATTCCTTCATAGACTTCAGTACCTGCATCGATCATCATCGTTGCGCGATCAGACAAGTTAAATAGGGAATATGCCATCGCTACACCACCTTGTTGAGAGATTAAAACACCATTGCTTCTCTTTGGTATTTCGCCTCTATAAGGTTGGAATTCGAAGAATGATCTGAGTAAAACGCCTTCTCCTCTAGTAACATTGATAAATTCACTTCTATATCCCAATAGACCACGTGTTGGTACTAAAAACTCTGATCTAGTAAAACCATCCTCTGAGTGCATACCATCTAATAGGCCTTTTCTTAAGCTAAGCTCTGAAATAACTGCGCCTGAGTACTCATCAGGAACAATCGCAATAACACGTTCAATCGGTTCGTATTTTTGACCATCAATCATTTTCATAAGAACCTGTGGCTTAGAAACAGCAACTTCATAGCCTTCACGTCTCATATTCTCTAAAAGAATCGATAGGTGAAGTTCGCCTCGACCAGATACGCGATAACCATCTTGAACAGAATCTAACGCATCTACTCTTAAGCCCACATTTACTTCCAACTCTTTGTCCAGTCTGCTTTTTAAGTGTCTGTTTGTTACAAATTTTCCACTTCTACCGCAAAATGGTGAGTCATTGATTAAAAAGTTCATTGAAAGCGTTGGCTCTTCAATTTCAATCATTGGTAAAGCTTCAACTTTATCTGGGTCACAAATGGTTTCACCAATTGAGATGTCTTGTATACCAGCTATAACGACCATATCTCCAGCATATGCTTCAGTCACTTCCACCTTTGAAAGACCTTGATAGACATAAAGCTTTGAGACTTTCGCACGCTGTTGTGTGTTATCTCTTTTACTAATCATCACTTGATCGCCTTGTTTGATTGTACCTCTAATTAATCTGCCAATTCCAAGTCTTCCGACATATTCGTCATAGTCCAGTGAAGAAATTTGCAGTTGCAAAGGTTCATCCGAACTGTCGCGATAAGGCTCAACGTGATTTAAAATAGTTTCAAATAAAGGTGACAAGTCAGTACTCTCATCTTCCATACTTAACTTAGCAATACCTTCCTTCGCTATTCCATATACGATAGGAAACTCAAGCTGATGATCGTCTGCATTTAACTCAACAAATAAATCGAAAGTTAAATCAACTACTTCTTCTGCTCTTTGATCTTTCTTATCTATTTTATTTATAAATAAAATTGGTCTCAAACCTCTTTCAAGAGATTTTTTTAGAACAAATCTGGTTTGTGGCATTGGTCCTTCACTTGAGTCTACTAATAAGATTACGGTATCGACCGTTTTCATTATTCTTTCTACCTCAGATGAAAAGTCAGCATGGCCTGGTGTATCTACGATATTGATCTTGTAATCATTGTACATAATAGAACAGTTTTTTGAGTAAATGGTGATGCCTCTTTCTCTTTCCAAATCATTACTGTCCATAACACACTCTGGCACGAACTCATTTGCTCTAAAAACATTGCTTTGATTTAAAAATGCGTCAACTAAAGTCGACTTTCCTGCATCAACGTGAGCGATAACCGCAATATTGATGATGCCTTTGTTTTTTAACATTTTATCTCCTAAACTAATTAAGCGTAATATTCAACCTTATAATAATATCTTATTTTTGCAGTAAAAGATATCATAATTTGAAAAAAAGACAAAAAATAAAAATCTTTGGACATCGAGTCCTCCGATTTAACCACCCGCTAAGATTGTCGTTAAATAAAAAAACTGCGCTGCAGATAACCACAGAACAGTTAAGAAGGCTTAATAAACTTTTGAAACACTATAATCTTTTGCTAATTTGTATATTGAAACAGCTTTGTTTGCTTGTACATACGATGCATCCACTGTTGTGTCCACTGTTTTCCACGCGCCATTAATATAGATTTCATTCCAAGCATGGTAGACATCACCAGTATTCACAGAGTAACCTTTAACAAGTTTAGTAGGAATACCAACGCTTCTTGTCATTGCAGCAAATAATGCTGAATAATCGTAACAAATCCCATTTTTTGAAGCAAATGTACTATCGACATTTGGGAAGTAACCACTGGTTACAGTTTTTGCTTTATTATAATCGTATTTATAGTTCTTAGTAATATAGTTATAGATTGCTTTTACTTTTGCATCATCAGACGTTAAATTTTTAGTTAGCTCATATGCCTTTTGAACAGCTAGTGTATCTTCATTCCATTCTATATCTTGAATTGAATTTAGGTATACGACATTCGAGTTTGCTAAATTTAAGGTAACGGAAGTTTTTGTCAGTTCTTTATAACTATTTCCAGTGGTATTCTGCATCAATCGCACTGTATAAGTGCCATTTCCAAGTTGTAATGGAAATTGGTTCACATCTGTGTCTACTATTGGATAAGAGTACCTTTGACCATCTTTTTCAACCAACAATAGAATTTTGCTACTGCTTGAAGTGCTATATTCAACGTTTACGATTCCTGTTGCTAAATCTGCTTGAATGGTTTGAGTTGCACCAAAACTGGTCAATGATGCACTGACCAAAACAACCGTCATCACTAATAAACTCAATATTTTTTTCATGTTTCTCTCCCTTCGGTAGCTAGGCTGCCATTCCTTGTGGAAAGGCCCTATAGCTTTGCGTCCCATCGTTTCCAATGGTTTGCCGTTATCGGTGAGAGGTTCGTTTCACGTAATGAAATTTTCAAAAAATAGAAAATCTCCTCATTCGGCGACTGGCTGCCACTCCTTGCGGAAAGGCCCTATAGTTTTGCGTCCCATCGTTTCCGATGGTTTGCCTTTGTCGTGAAAAGACATCTCTTCACAGAATATTTACTTCTATGCTAATAGTATACCACACTTATAATTTTGTACAATTACAAAAACATTACGACTTTTTATGGATTTTGTAAAGCATGTATGATTAAACGATGTGTCGGATTCTTTACAGGATCACAGGTAACCAAGGTTAAAATTTTATCTTCATTATTTTTATATAAAACAGAAATTTCAGTTGGCTCTACGATAAGAGTCTCATATACTGTGTACTTATAGACCTTATTATCTGTAGTGATTTCAATAACGTCACCTTTTCCTAACTCGTCTAAGCGGTTAAAAAACAAACCATACGATCTACCTCTATGTCCCGCTATTCCTACATTCCCGATTTCACCAAAGTCTGAAGTGCCCGCAATTACAGCTGCGCCTCTATTTAAATTTTTATCTGTTGCACCCATTAGTATCGGCATTATCAAGTTAATTTTGGATATTTTTATTTTCCCTATAACACTTTTGTCTACGGTTTTAACTTTCTCCGTAGTAGCTTCTGTTGATGCCTCTGTTGATTCAATTACATCTGTAGACGTTTCAACTGTCGTCTCTTCTTCACTCGCTTCTATCGCATCACTCGCTTCATAAATCGCTTGTAAAGCAAGAAAATCTGCCTCGGCTTGTTGATCTGCTTCTTCATTTAAAGTCAATTGACTGTCATATGCTTCAAGTAATTTGTTTTGCCAATAATCAGCATATAATTTGTCAGCAATTGGGAAAGCAGCAATCCCTAAACCTGCTATAATCAATCCTGTGGATAGCCATTTTTTCCAACTTATCATAATCTGCCTCTTTCAAAATTAGTCGCCGTAATGACGATAGCTGTCTAAAAACATCAGCATTAATCCAGAACCAATTCCAAACACACTTAATGCCGTTCTAACATAAGGGTCCATCTGTACATTTTTTGTTATCACAATTAATACTATCGTAAATAGTAATACCTTTATACCCATTTTCTTTAGGTTCAAAGCGACACCTCTTATCATCTTTATTAATTAACCATATCACAATTGAAAACAAAATGTAAAGAGGGTGTACTATTGCACACCCTTTATTTCTTGAAGACCTTCTGTTATATATTCTCTTAACCATGTAATAACGTCAAGATTATTAATCGGAACCCCATCTAGTAACTTTCTAATTTCCTTTGTGTTTAATGTAAACGTCTCGTTGTTTACAGTGTGTGTGTAAATCATATCCATAGACTCACATGCATTGATAATGGTCACCAACGTTTCCGGCATATCCCCTAATGGCACACGATCGATATGACTGTGTTTGAAGACGGCAGTTATTTCAGTTCCAGCGCCAAGTTGTGATTTGATTTCAAAATAACCACCACATTGCTCAGCAGATGATTTAAAAAGTGGTATTCCCAATCCAACCTTTCGTGTCGTTCGAGTTGTATAAAAAGGATCGATTACCCTTCTAACGGTCTCCGCATCCATTCCAATACCGTCGTCCTTAATTTTAATCGTCAAACGGTCTGCCGCCATATCTTCAATTACGACAATTCTTAAACACTCCGCTTTAGCTGAAATTGAATTTTGTGCAATATCCAAAATGTGTAAAGAAAGCTCCCTCATAATACCTTCCCCAATAAATAATCAATAACTGCTGAACAACTTCTTTCATTTAATTCCATAGAATGAACGGGTTCACTAATTTGCTCTAAATAATGTGCATCAGAATTATAGATAATCTGATAATCGTTTGTCAAACCATCCGATATTGGACTGTTTACATGTACTTCAACGGTTTTAAATCCTAATGACTCAGGTATAAATCCTAAATTGACGAGTATGCTATTTGATGCTTTATTAATATGTGCAGGAACAACGCATCCAAAATGCTTTTCTACCAAAGCTTTAACTGCTTCAATTGATAAATCCACCGACATCATAAGCGCTCTTAACTCTTCTCCAATTTGTTCATCATTTTCATTTAATATGAGCTGATGTCCAAATAACTTAGGTTTATTTAGTATTGGTGTCTTATAAGTTATTAGCACTTCATTAAATTCAAGAAGATCCGATAAACTTCTAAAGTAGCAAAGTACATGAACCTCTTCTTTTGTTTGAATTTCCATACCAGGAACCAACAGAATATTAAATCTCTCTGCAACTTGAGCAATCGCTTCAAGATTGTCACAAGCGTTGTGATCTGTCACTGCAATTATGTCTAATCCTTTTATGTGCGCCATTCCCACGATATTATTAGGCGTCATATCCTCACTACCACACGGCGATAGACATGAATGTATGTGCAAATCATAGTAAAGTTTCACTATTTTACTCCAGCTTCATATAAAATCTTAAAAATTTCAAAAGAATCTAGCTCTGTTGAAAGAATAACAACTTCTTGCTCATTTGCTTTTTCCAAAATTTCTTGTTCAACTTTAATCCCTTCCGGAATAATAATACAAGCAAAGTCTAATAATGAAGCGACTGCCAAAATATTATTGTGTGTTTGAACTGTAATCCAAGCGGTATCGTGCTTACCCTTTGCCATTACCCAACTTAACAAGTCACATGAATATGCATTTTCAATTTTTCTATCTAAATTCTCTCCTGATAAGTGTTTAAAACCAAACTTTTCAATCAATTCTTTTACAAACATCTCTATACTCCTCAGCCTAAAATTATAATTTATGAATCACTTGTAATAACATTAGCCTTTAGACTGAGTTTTTAACAAGACACAATCTTCTAGCTTTGCATTGCCACTGACGATGTCCTCGGCGAGAACTCTACAGTTTGGTGCGCCACAGGCACCACAATTGATACCGGGCAACATCTGAGTATACTCTTCTATTTTTGCCATTTTTTCTAGTGCCCGTTTAAAATCAGTATCTAATTTGAAAATCGGCATTGGTTTAATTGGTGTATCCCATTCCATATTTTCTGGAATTAAATCAATATCAATGGTAATAGGTTCATCCATTCCATATTTTTTTGTTAATTTTCTAACGCGATTCTTGCCAATAAACGTGTTTTCAACATTTAATGGCCCTCCGACACATCCGTTGACACAAGCATATCCTTCAAAGAAATCTAAAGAATTGAGCTTACCAATCTCCATTGACTCAAGTACCTTTATAACTTCATCAATACCATCTACGGCGATATAATCATCAATTTCCATGGCATAGCTTTGTCCACCAACTCTTGCCCAACCAATCCCTTTTCCAGTTGAACGCTGAAGCGGTTTTAAGTCCGTCACCTTATCGATTATTTTCATTACTTTGTAATAGATTTCTTCTGTGGACACGGCTTCATCAATACTTGATTTATCTATGCCAATTGGGTTTTTTATACTTGTTATTTTTGCTGGACACGGTGAAATATAGATTATACCGATTTCATCTTCTGCATAGCCTTCTTGAATTAATCTTCTTCTCACATGTCTTGCTGCTATTTCCATAGGTGCTTCAAGTTTTATGATATGATCAATTAAAGCTGGATATTTTATTTGAATTAGTCGTGTAATTACAGGGCAATACGTCGATATTAAAGGTTTGTTGATATGCTTTTTTTCAAGCATTGATTTCTCATAAACTGCTAGAATTTCAGCGGCATGTGCCGTGTCATACACTTCATCAAATCCTAATTTCAACAATGCATTGTATACCTTATTTGTATCATACTCTTCCGCAAATTGACCATAAAATGAAATCGACGGAAGTGCAACTGTGTACTTGTAGTTGTTCAGAGTATCTATCGAACTGACAAGTGCGCCTTTTGCATGATAAGGGCAAACTCTTAAGCATTCCCCACAATCAATGCAACGATCTTGAATGATTCGTGCTTTACCGTCGATGATTCTAATGGCTTGTGTCGGACATCGATCAAGACAGTGTGTGCATCCATTACAGTAGTCTTTTTCGAGCACTACTGAATGCCAGTATTCTCTCATTATTACCTCCAAGTGAGGACTGATTAGTAGGTGACGACCATCTTAATTTGAGTACCAACGCCAAAAGTTGATTCAATGATAAACTCGTCGCTCACTTTTTCCATGTTTGGCAAGCCCATACCTGCACCAAACCCCATTTCTCTTGCGACAGCAGTGGCAGTTGAAAACCCCTTTGTCATCGCAAGATCAATATTTTCAATTCCTGGGCCAACATCTTCAACGTATATTTCGATACAGTCGGGCTTTATGTATACGTCAATCGTACCACCCAACGAGTGAATGACTAAATTAATTTCTGCTTCATAAGTTGCAATTGCAATTCTTCTAAGAATATTTGCATCAATAGCCAATTGTCTAAGCATATTCTTAATCTTACTAGAAGCCTCACCAGCTCTTGAAAAGTCATCTTTTAATATCTCGTAGTGAAGTTTCATAGCAACGTTTGATTCGTTTCTCATATAGGCGTTCATAAATCTCAGATCCCCTTGCCTCTGTAGATTAGTATTACGGTTGACTGATTAAATGGATATGCCTCTTAATCCATTGTTATATAGTATACCTGAAACGGTAAATAAAGACTCTCTTGTTGACATTAGCAGTATTTTTTTATCTTCTGCTAGGTTGATCATTTCATTACATGGTTTCTTGCCTCTTACGAAAAGGATTGCCTTTAAATCAAGCATCTCAGCCGTTCTGATTACCTGCTGATTCGTCAGACCTGTAATTAATAAAGTGTCATCTTCCACATAAGCTAACACGTCACTCATTAAGTCGGAACCAAAAGCCGTATTGATTTCCAGTTCAAGACCAGGTTCATATGCTAAAACATCTGCTTTAATTATCTCTTTGATGTATTTTAAGTGCATCATTGCCTCCTATAACCCAAAAGTTAATTATTTAACAATTAACACTTACATTATAGCATCTTTACATTCTGAGTTCAATTTCTTTTATTACAGCTTTTGTGACCGCTTCTACAGATTGATTTGCATCAATCGTCACGATACGTTTGGGAAAGCGTTCAACTAAGCTTAAATAGCCTTCTCTTACGCGTTCATGAAAGTGAAGCCCCTCCAAATCAAGCTTATTGATCTCACGATCTGGATTCTGTGCAATCCGATCTAAACCCACTTTAGGGTCAACATCGAGATACAATGTCAAGTCTGGTAAAAAGCCCTCTGTCGCAAACAAGTTCATATTATAGACCTCATCTATACCAATTCCTCTAACATAGCCTTGATAGACCATAGACGAATCAACAAATCGATCGATAATCACCAGCTTACCTTGCTTAACTGCAGGTTTCACTTTTTCAACCAAATGCTGTCTTCTAGCCGCTGCAAACAAAAGTGCTTCTGTTCGAACATCCATTTCAGGCAAATTTTTATCTAAAGTAATGCTTCGAATTTGTTCAGAAATTCTAACACCACCTGGTTCTCTTGTAATAATAAAAGGAAGGCTCAAGTCTTGAAAATAAACCGCAATCTGCTCAATAACAGTTGATTTGCCCGCACCGTCTCCACCTTCTATAGATATGACTAAAGGTTTCTTGTTAAACATGTTTTGCTCCTCGTTTTTAATTTACGTACATTACCATTTTAAACTATTTTGCCTTGCTTTACTATAGTTAAAGTCTAGGCTTAAGCCATACTTATATCAAATCATATCATTTCTAAAAAAATCTTCAGTCTTAGAGTCCATAAATTTACCTTAAGCGATTTACGACAAAATAAAAACCTGCAACTACATGTTGTCATGTAATTGCAGGTGATTTAACGATAACTTGTCATAGTCAAGGTTTGACCAAGAGTTATTATTATTTGTTTAATGGGAATTTTTCTCTAGCAACATAGTGCGTATGAAGTAATTCATGCGCTTTATGGCTATTTGGTTTACCAAGATACTCATCGTATAAGCGTTTGATCTCTGGATTTTTATGAGATTTTCTTACAGTTAAAGCAGCATCTTCTGAATAAAGTGCTTTTGCTCTTTCTGCTCTTATATCGATTACATTTCTAACGTTAGCTGGTTGAATTGGCTGTCCACCACCATTTACACAACCGCCAGGGCAAGCCATAACTTCGATAAAGTGGTAATCTGCTTCGCCATTTTTAATTTTATCAAGTAAGATACCAGCGTTTGTTGTATTGTGCGCAACCGCAACCTTAATATCCATACCAGCAACGTTAACCGTAGCTTCTTTGATACCTTCGATACCACGAACTGCAGTATAGTCAACGTTTTCAAGATCTTGACCGCTTAACACATCAGCAACCGTTCTGATCGCTGCTTCCATAACGCCACCAGTCGCCCCGAAGATTACGCCAGCACCTGAATAGTCGCCCATGAATGCATCGAAAGTACCTTCTTCTAATTTATCAAACTCAAGTCTAGCTTCTTTAATCATCAGTGCAAGTTCACGAGTTGTAATTGATACATCTACGTCTCTATATCCATTAACTTCAAGTTCTGGTCTTACGATTTCTGACTTTTTAGAAGTACATGGCATTACAGAAATTACGAGGATATCTTTTGGATCGATACCGTGTTTTTCAGCATAGTAGCTTTTTGCTAATGCACCAAACATATTTTGTGGTGATTTACATGTTGAAAGGTGTGGTAAAAGATCTGGATAGTTAAACTCGATATATCTTACCCAACCTGGCGAACATGATGTGATCATCGGTAAAACGCCACCGTTTTGTAGTCTGTGAAGTAACTCTGTACCCTCTTCCATAATCGTAACATCAGCAGCCCAGTTTGTATCGAAAATCTTGTCAAAGCCAAGTCTTCTTAACGCTGTAGCTAATTTACCAGTTACGTTTGTACCGATTGGGTATCCAAACTCTTCACCTAGTGCTGCTCTTACAGCTGGAGCTGATTGAACGATAACGTGTTTAGATTTATCTTCAAGTGCTGCCCATACTTTATCGATAGCAGATTTCTCTGTTAAAGCACCTACTGGACAAGTTACCATACATTGACCACAGTAAATACATGGTACATCTTTCATGCTCATTTCAAACGCAGGTCCTACAGTTGTTTTGAAGCCTCTGTTTAAGAAATCTAAGATACCGATGCCTTGAACATTTTTACATGCGCTTACACAACGACCGCAAAGAATACATTTGCTTGAATCTCTTACGATTGAAGGAGAAAGATCATCAAAAGATGGCTCTCTTTTTTCGCCTTCATAAGGGATTGTTCTGATGCTTAATTCTTCAGAAAGTGATTGTAATTCGCAGTTTTTGCTTCTTACGCATGTTGTACACTCTCTGTTATGGTTAGCAAGTAATAATTCTACTGTATTTTTTCTAGCTTTTCTAACTCTTGTATTGTTAGTGTTAACTACCATGCCTTCACGAACTGGAAGCACACATGAAGCTTGAAGTGCTCTAGCACCTTCCACTTCAACAACACAAACACGACAAGCGCCAACTTCATTGATATCTTTAAGGAAGCAAAGAGTTGGAATATCGATACCAACTGTTCTAGCAGCTTCTAATACTGTTAAGTTACTTGGTACTTCATATTGAATACCGTTTATAGATAAACTTACATTACTCACGATAAGTACACCTCTTTCATATAATCTTTGTTGTCCAACTATTGCTTAACAATAACTTTCTTAGGACATTTTGGAATACAAGCGCCACATTTGATACATTTTGCTTGATCGATGACATGATTTTGTTTCACTTCGCCACTGATAGCATCAACTGGGCAAACGCGTTTACAAGCAGTACAGCCAATACAGCCATCTGTGATGACGATTGACAATAAATCTTGACACATACCAGCTGGACATTTTTTGTCAACTACGTGAGCGATGTACTCATCTTTGAAGTACTTAAGTGTTGATAATACTGGATTTGGTGCAGTTTGTCCAAGACCGCAAAGTGATGAGTCTTTTATAGAGTAAGCTAATTCTTCTAATTTAGTTAAATCTTCCATAGTACCGTTACCTGAAGTGATTTTTTCAAGCATTTCAAGCATTCTCTTAGTACCTTCACGACACGGTACACATTTACCACATGATTCATCTACTGTAAAGTCAAGGAAGAATCTAGCGAAGTCAACCATACAGTTTGTATCGTCAACAACGATCATACCACCAGAGCCCATCATTGAGCCAAGTGCAGTTAAAGTATCAAAATCGATTGGTGTATCAAGATGTGCTTCAGTTAAACAACCACCTGATGGACCACCTGTTTGAACAGCCTTGAACTTTCTACCATTTGGAATACCGCCACCGATATCATAAATAACTTCTTTAAGCGTTGTTCCCATTGGAATTTCAACAAGACCCGTGTTATTGATTTTACCACCTAAAGCGAAAACCTTAGTACCAGGTGATTTTTCAGTACCGAATGAAGTAAACCAATCAGCACCGTTTAAGATAATTTGAGGTACAACCGCATAAGTCTCAACGTTGTTGATAATTGTCGGTTTTCCAAAGATACCCTTTTGAGCTGGGAATGGTGGCTTTGGTCTTGGCATACCACGCTCGCCTTCGATAGATGCGATAAGAGCAGTCTCTTCACCGCATACGAATGCGCCAGCACCTAATCTGATTTCCATTTCAAAGTTGAAATCAGTACCAAATATATTTTTACCGAGTAAGCCCATAGCATTCGCTTGAGCAATCGCAATACCTAAACGCTTAACAGCGATTGGATATTCCGCACGGATATAGACATAACCTTTTTCAGCACCAATTGCATAAGCTGCAATTGCCATTGCTTCAATGATTGCATGTGGGTCACCTTCAAGGACAGAACGATCCATAAATGCACCTGGATCTCCCTCGTCGGCATTACAAGCAACATACTTAATATCGCCTTCTGATTTAGCAGCGAACTCCCATTTTAAGCCTGTTGGGAAACCACCGCCCCCACGGCCACGAAGACCTGATTTTTTCATCTCATCGATTACTTGCCCCGGTGTCATTTGAGTTAATGCTTTACCAAGAGCTTGGTAACCATCAAATGCGATATACTCTTCGATGATTTCAGGGTTGATTACACCACAGTTTTTAAGTGCAACACGTTTTTGTTTTTTGTAGAAAGTTACTTCATTGATACTGGTTTCAATTTCAGTAACATTTGCTAATTTATCAACATAAAGAAGATCTTTTACTATTCTTCCTTTTAATAAGTGCTCGTCAACGATTCTTTCTACGTCTGCTTTTTCAACTCTTGAGTAGAATGAACCTTCTGGATATACGATACAGATAGGACCTGCTTCGCAAAGACCGAAACAACCAGTTCTTACAACTTTCACTTCTTTTTCTAAGCCTTTTGCGACTAAAGCATCATTAAACATTTCTTCGATGGTTGCTGATCCTGAGGATACACAACCTGTACCACCACACACAAGGACATGTGCTCTATAGAAATCCATTGATATACCTCCTAAATTTGGTTTGTTACAATTACTCTGCTGCACCAATCGTGAATTCAGTTACGATATTGCCATTAACGATGTGTTCTGCGATAATTCTTCTCGCTTTTTCTTCTGTTAATTCAACATAAGTAACTTTTTCGCCGCCTTCTTTGTAGACTTCAACGAGTGGCTCAAGTCTGCAAACGCCAATGCAACCTGTTTGAGTAATCTCTACATCTTTCAAACCTCTTTTTTGAACTTCATCCATCAAAGCGGCTAAGATAGGGCGAGCACCTGCTGCGATACCACAAGTTGCCATACCAACGACAATTCTAGTACCTTTGCGATCTTTTCTTAAATCAACTTTTTTAAGTGCTTCGTCTCTAAGTTGTGTTAATTCAGCTAATGTTTTCATTTGTGCCTCCTTAATTCGCTTGGTATTTTTGGATGATGCCAGGGATATCATTTAAAGTCAAACGACCATAGACATCTTCATTTACAGTTAATACAGGCGCAAGACCACATGCACCGATGCATCTTGTCGCTTCTAATGAGAATTTACCATCTGGAGACGTCTTACCAACTCCAACATTTGTCATCTCAGAAATTTTATCAATTAGTTGTTGCGCTCCTCTTACATAGCAAGCTGTTCCGAGGCATACTGAGATTAAATAATCGCCTTTTGGTTCTAGTGTAAACTGTGAGTAGAAAGTAACTACGCCATAAATTTCAGCTAATGGTGTATTTAACTTTTCCGAGATCACTCTTTGCACTTCCATTGGGATTGCACCGAAAATATGTTGTGCTTCATGAAGAATCGGCATCAAAGGACCTTGCATATCTTTATGCTCTTCGATCACTTTGTGAAGCTTTTCGAAATTTTCATCAGTTAAAAAGTTCTTTGCCATTAAAAAGTTCCTCCTTATCGATTGCTTGTTTAACACCGTAACCCGCGATGTCAAACCCCTTATTCCCTAGTATTTTACTAGGTTTAAGGTAGATTGTTAATTCCTTAACCCATATCATCATGAATTATAACATATATTGTTCACAAAGTATACAACTAAACTTTTTTATATTTTATGTTTTTTTTTTAACACTTTTTGAGCAAAAAATCGGGCTTAAAATCTCAAGCCCGATTGACAATCCTTACATTTTTACTTATTTTAACATCATTAATCTTTGTTAGTGTTTTCACCATCTAAATTGTTATAGACTTCACTATTAGGGGTTCTAAAATAATCATAAATGGCCTGTGCAACTCTGGCATTGATTCCTACGACTTCTTGTAGTGTTTCAACGCTAGCATCTCTTATCCGTTCAATGGTTTTAAAATGCTTCATTAGTTCTATTCTTCTCTTTTCACCAACACCTTCAATCTCATCCAAAATTGAATGCGTCATTTCCTTAGATCGTAATGACTTGTGATACTCAATTGCAAAGCGATGTACCTCTTCCTGTATTTCATAGACGAGCTTAAATGCATTTCTTCTCGCCTTTAAGCCTCTTCGATCACCATCGTAATACAAATCTTCTGTTTTATGATAATCATCCTTTACCATGCCCGCTACAGGAACATAAAGTTTAAGTGCATTTAGTACTTCTAACGCAGCATTTACATGCCCTTTTCCACCATCTATGAGTATCAAATCCGGTAGGCCACTGTATTTATCGCCTAAAATACCCGTCTCTTCTGCCATTTTCATTTCTTCAAGAACGCGTTTATAACGTCTGTAAACAACCTCTTGCATGGAACCATAGTCATTTGGTCCTTCAATGGTTTTAACTCTAAATCGTCTATAATCAGAACGTTTCTTTTTCCCATCTTCGAAAACGACCATACTACCAACAGAATAAACACCAGATATATTTGAAATATCAAAGGCTTCAATTCGTTTAATTTTTAAATTATCAGGCAATCCTAACGCTTCACGAAGTTCGCCTTCAGATAGCGTACTGAAGAGTTGCTCCTTTTCAATCTTTTCTTGGAACTTCATAATGTACTCTTTAGCATTTTTTTCAACCAAATCAATGGTCTTTTTCTTATCGCCTCTCTGAGGAACAGAAAATGTTACTTTGTAATCACAAAGTTTACTTAGCCATTCACTATACAGATCCTGATTTTCAAGTTGTTGAGAAAGGTAGATTTCTGGCGGCACCATATCGTTTCCAGCATAATATTGCAAAATAAACGAACTAATCAACTCATCACCATTTGCGCCTTCCACATTTGAAAGGTTATAGGATTCTCTACCAATTATTTTACCCTCTCTAATTTGAAACAGCATCACGCATGCGCGATCTTCAAATCGATACGAAGCAATATAGTCTTGATTCTTACCTGTATTCTGAATCGCTTTTTGTTTTTCATTCAAAGCGCGTAATGCATTGATCTTATCTCTATACTCAGCAGCCTCTTCAAAAGCCATTTTCTCAGCAGAAGCTAACATCTTTTCATTCAATTCAGTAATGAGCCAATTCTTATCGCCTGCTAAAAAACGAATGATCTTCTGTATATATACGTTATAGGCTTCATCAGTAATCATATGATTACAGGCTCCTGCACATCTTCCAATATGGTAATTAAGGCAAGGTCTTTCCACTTTATCTGTAATCTTTTTACTACATTCTCTTATTGGAAATATCGTTTGTATGACTTCAAGCGTGGTTTTTACTTGATCTACGCTGGTGTATGGACCGAATACCTTATAGTTTCCTTTTGGAAGCTGTCTGGTCATAAATACGCGAGGAAAACGTTCACCTACAGAAACAACAATATAAGGATACATCTTATCATCTTTTAACAAAATGTTAAAACGAGGCAAATGCTTTTTGATTAGATTCGCTTCTAATATTAGTGCTTCCATTTCTGAGTCCGTGATAATGTACTCAAACTCACTGATATTGATTACCATCGTTTGAACTTTAGGGAGATGTGAATTAAAACCTCTAAAATATGAGCTAACTCTATTCTTGAGATTTTTTGACTTTCCTACATATATTATTTCTCCTGATTGATCTTTCATAATGTAGATACCAGGAAGCTGTGGTAACGTCTTAAGCTGTTCCTTTATATGCTCCTTGACTTGAAATCCTTGTTCCATGATTTCTCCTTAACTATACAACCATTCTTCTCATTTATTAACGCTATCATAACTTTGTCCTAAATCTTTGTCAACTGACTGAGCTCTCAAAAAACTTATGACGAATGCATATCAGCACCATATACGAAAATGATAAATTCATATAGGCACATATAGAAGCGACCTGATTCGGTGAATCAGGTCACAAAAATTGGATTATTTTAGTAATTCATCTTGTTGTTCTTCAAACTATTCTTTAAATTTTAGTTTAAGCAATCCATAAGCTACACTTCTTTTATTCTGGACTTACTTCTTCGCTAGAAGTTTTTAATGATTTTGAAGAAGATTTGCTAGTTGATTTTTTGGGTTTATCTTTTTCTTTGTAATCTTCAATTAACATACGCTCTAAAAACGCACCAGTATAAGATCCTTTGACCCTTGCAACTTCCTCCGGTGTTCCAGTAGCGATAACCGTTCCACCATTATCCCCACCATCTGGACCTAAGTCTACGATATAATCTGAGCATTTAATCACATCCAAATTGTGCTCAATTACAACTACCGTATTGCCAGCATCAACTAATCTCTGAAGGACGCTAATAAGATTATGAACGTCTGCTGTATGAAGCCCTGTAGTCGGTTCATCTAAAATATATAGTGTTTTGCCTGTGCTCACTTTACTGAGTTCAGTCGCAAGCTTAATTCTCTGTGCTTCACCACCAGAAAGTTGTGTAGAAGGTTGACCTAATCGAATATAATCCAGTCCAACTTCATGAAGCGTTTTTAATTTCCTTTTAATTCTTGGAATATTTGAAAAGAACTCAAGCCCCTCTTCTACCGTCATATTGAGAACATCTGCAATGTTTTTACCTTTGTATTTTACTTCCAACGTTTCTCTATTATAACGTTTTCCTTTACAGACATCACATTGAACGTAAACATCAGGCAAAAAGTGCATCTCGATCTTTATAATACCATCGCCTTTGCAATGTTCGCATCTACCACCACTAACATTGAAGCTAAATCGTCCTTTTTGATAGCCTCTCATCTTCGCTTCAGGAACTTGTGCAAATAAGTCACGTATCATATCAAACACACCGGTATAGGTAGCCGGATTTGATCTTGGTGTTCTACCAATCGGGGATTGATCAATTTCAATGATTTTATCTATATTTTCAAGTCCAATTATATTATCATGTTTTCCAGCTTTAATTCTACTTTTATTAATCGCAATCGCGCATGACTTGTATAATATTTCGTTGATCAAAGTGCTCTTACCGGATCCCGATACACCTGTTATTGCACATAATACACCTAAGGGTATATCAACATCGATGTTCTTTAAGTTATTTTCTGTTGCACCAATGATCTTGATCATTTTATCTGAAACTGGACGTCTAAGAGCGGGATAGAGAATTTTCTTCCTGCCACTTAAATACTGACCTGTTATGGAATTCTTATTGGATAAGATCGCTTTTAGATTTCCCTCAGCGATAATATGTCCACCATGCTCTCCTGCGCCAGGTCCTAAGTCTAAAATATAATCCGCTTCACGGATTGTATCATCATCATGTTCAACGACCAATAGGGTATTGCCTAAATCAGTTAAGTCTCTCAACGTTTTCAACAATTTTTGATTATCCTTTTGGTGCAATCCAATACTTGGCTCATCGAGGATATACAATACCCCCACTAATCCAGAACCAATCTGAGTTGCCAATCGAATCCTTTGCGATTCGCCTCCAGATAGCGTACTTGCAGCTCTAGATAGTGACAGATATTCAAGTCCTACATTTTTAAGGAACATCAGACGCGCGTTAATTTCCTTTAAGATTTGCTCAGCAATCTGTGTGTTTGTAGTATCTAAAGATAATTTTTCAAAGAAATGAACCGCTTCCTTAACAGATAAACTTGTCACTTCGTGAATGTTTAACCCACCAACAGTAACTGCAAGCACTTCATCTTTAAGTCGTCTACCATGACAGGTGTCACACTCAATTAAACTCATAAATTCATCTATTTTTGAACGGATGTACTCTGAGTTGGTAGCCGCATACCTTCTCTCATAGTTATTTACAAGCCCTTCAAATGGACGATTAAACTCTGCTTCACCAACGTATTTGCTATCGTACATAAATTTTACTTTTCGATCACCTGTGCCAAAAAAGATTTCATGCTTCACTTTTTCTGGTAAGTCTCTAAAAGGTGTATCAATAGATGCGCCTGCCTCTTCTATTAAGGCGTGAATCATATTGACATAAAACGTACCATCGGCACTGTTCGCAATAGGCAATAATGCACCTTCGCTGACGGATATTCTCTGATCCGGAACCAGTAACTCAGGATCTACTTTTTTTGTAAACCCAAGGCCATTACAGTCAGGACATGCACCGTATGGCGCGTTAAAAGAAAACATTCTCGGTTCCATTTCTGCAATACCGTGCCCATGTTCTGAACAGGCAAACTTAGTATTAAATGTTATATCCTCTTCGTCCAGTATATTAATCGTTACGACACCTTCAGCAAGCTTTAAAGCAATTTCAATAGAATCCGTTAGTCTTTGTTGAATATCAGGCTTTATTACCAATCGATCCACAACAACTTCAATTGTGTTCTTTTTATTTTTTTCGAGTTCGATGGTTTCACTTAAATCCCTAGCTTCTCCATTGATTCGAGCACGTACATAGCCTTCTTTTTTTAGTGCTTCTAAAAGTTTTTGATGTTGACCCTTCTTTCCTGTAATCATAGGTGCTAGGATTTGTATTCTTTTACCTTCCTCGATCATAAATACTTTATCGACGATCTGATCAACAGTCTGAGGCAAAATTTCAATCCCACAGACAGGACAATGTGGAATCCCAACTCTCGCATATAGCAATCTTAAGTAATCGTAAATCTCCGTTACAGTCCCTACTGTAGAACGCGGATTACGACTGGTTGTCTTTTGGTCAATAGAAATTGCAGGTGATAATCCTTCAATATACTCAACATCTGGTTTTTCCATCTGTCCTAAGAACTGTCTTGCATAAGAAGACAAGCTTTCTACATATCTTCTTTGACCCTCTGCATAAATCGTGTCAAACGCAAGCGACGACTTACCAGAACCACTAAGTCCTGTTACAACTACCAACTGATCTCTAGGAATTGAAACATCAATATTCTTTAAATTGTGCTCTTTCGCACCTTTTACATAAATGGTGTTTTTACTCATAAAATGTCCTCTTCTAATATTACTTAACCTTTAAAGTCTTTAATTCGACAATCATATCACGTAGTTCGGCAGCTCTTTCAAACTGTAAAGTTCTAGATGCTGCAAACATCTCTTCTTCAAGTTGAACGATGTAATCTTTGAGCTCTGCTTTACTCATCGATTTAATTTGCTCTGCTTTATACTCTTCCACCGAATCCGCCGCCACTGTCGCTTCGATAACTTCTCGTATGCCTTTAACAATACCTCTAGGGACAATACCGTTTTGCGTATTGTAATCCTCTTGAATCTGTCTACGTCGATTGGTTTCATCTATCGCATACTTCATAGAGTCTGTAATGCGATCTGCATACATAATTACTTTACCATTGATATTTCTTGCAGCACGTCCAATCGTTTGAACAAGTGATGTTTCAGAGCGTAAAAAGCCTTCTTTATCAGCATCTAAAATCGCCACAAGCGATACTTCAGGTAAATCTAAACCCTCACGAAGTAAGTTGATGCCGATTAATACATCAAATACGCCTTTTCTAAAATCCCTTATAATTTCCATTCTCTCTAAAGTTTTTATGTCAGAATGCATGTATCTAACTTTTAGTTCAAGCTTTTTAAAATAGTCGGTTAGATCTTCTGCCATTTTCTTAGTTAAGGTGGTTACAAGGACTCTTTCATTGCGATCAATGCGCATCGTAATTTCGCTGTACAAATCATCAATCTGACCTTTGATCGGCCTTACATCTATGTGAGGGTCTAATAATCCAGTAGGTCTAATAATCTGTTCTGTAATCGACTCGCATTTTTCATACTCGTAAGGACCAGGTGTTGCACTAACATAAAGTGACTGTGGTATCAAGCTTTCAAACTCAGTAAAATTTAATGGTCGATTGTCCATCGCTGACGGGAGTCTAAAACCATAATCAACCAATGACTGCTTTCGCGTTCTATCGCCTCCATACATCGCTCTTACCTGTGGAATCGTAACATGAGATTCGTCGATAACAAGTAAAAAGTCATCCGGGAAATAATCTATTAATGTATAAGGTCGACTTCCGATTGGTCTTCCAGAAAGCACACTTGAATAATTCTCAATCCCTTGGCAAAAACCAACCTCTCTTAGCATTTCAATATCATAACGCGTTCTTTGTTCTATCCGCTGAGCTTCGATTAGTTTGTTATTGTCTTTGAAATACTTAACACGTTCTTCAAGTTCAGCTTCAATTTTTACTATCGCAGCTTCTAACTTATCTTTCGGTGTTACATAGTGTGATGCTGGATAGATGGTAAGATGATTTCTATAGCCTAATATTTCTCCAGTTAGGGCATTGATCTCACCTATGCGTTCGATTTCATCGCCAAACAGTTCAATTCTATAAGCGCGCTCAAACTCATATGAAGGCATGATTTCTATAATATCACCCCGAACTCTAAATGTATTACGTGTAAAATTTAAATCATTACGCATATATTGAATATCGATCAATCTTTTTAAAATCTCATCTCTTGATTTTTCCATTCCAGGACGTATGGACAAAGTCATACTTGAATAATCAATTGGATCACCCAATCCATAAATACAAGATACTGACGCAACTATAATCACATCTCTTCTTTCAAAAAGTGCAGATGTCGCACTGTGACGCAATTTATCAATTTCTTCATTTATAGAAGCATCTTTTTCTATATAAGTATCCGAATGTGCAACATAAGCTTCAGGTTGGTAATAATCGTAATAAGATACGAAGAATTCAACCGCATTGTCTGGAAAAAATTCTTTAAATTCTCCTGCAAGTTGAGCCGCTAGCGTCTTATTATGAGCAATAATTAAAGTTGGCTTTTGCACTTTCTCTATAATGTTGGCAACTGTAAAAGTTTTTCCAGAACCTGTAACACCAAGTAGTATACTGTGTTCTTTCCCACTTTCAATTCGTTTGACAATTTGGTCTATCGCCTTAGGCTGATCACCAGTTGGCTTAAATTCTGATTTCACAACAAACTGATTCATTTACACCTCCGAACAAATGTTCTCTTTACATTATATAGCTTTACTATAAAAGCGTCAAATAGATTCTCTATAAAATAATTCAACCTAGATACGCGATAAAATCGCTTATCTAGGTTGTCATGTTATCTTGTTAACCAATAAGTTAAGAGTGCCATCATGGCAATTATAGTGCCTAATAGGGTCAATCCAATGATACCGAAGTTCACCTCAGGTTCTTTTTCGACCTTTTGCTCTACAATCGTTTGTTCTTCTACTGCTAATGAAATTCGATCAACCAGTTTTTTTATTTCATCGGCCTCAGATTTATACCTTGCAGTATCCATAATGCCTCCTAACGGCTTATTTTCCTAATTCAGTATTCATGATTTCAATTGCTTTTTGTAGCTGATTATCATCTGCATCCGTTGGATTTTCAAGTTCGTAATAGGATTCGTCAAGTTCTACAATGACATCTGGTTCAATTCCTACGCCGTGGATATTTACCCCATTTGGCGTAAAATACTCAGAAGTCGTTAATTTAAATCCAGTTTCACCATTATAAGGTTTAACAATTTGAACGATGCCTTTACCGAATGTGGTTGTACCCACAATAGTCGCAGCCTTGTGATCTTTTAATGCTCCCGTCAATATTTCAGATGCACTTGCTGATCCACCATCAACCAAAACAACGATTTTTGCATCATACTTAGCTGCATCTGAAGTATATTCTTCGTCATCCCCATTACGACTTTCCGTATATACAATCATCCCTTCACCAAGAAGTCGGTCAGCTATTTCAACACACTGACTTAAATAACCACCTGGATTCTGCCTTAAATCTATGATTACGCCCTTTGCACCCTCTTTTAAAAGTGCATCCATATGTTTTTCAAATTCTGCAGCGGCATGCTCATCAAACATTGTCAATCTCAAATAGCCTATTTGATCATCTAACATTCTAGATTTAGCAACTTTGATATCAATCCACTCTCTTACAATTTCAACATCGAATTTTTCTTTGTTTGAAGGTCGATAAATCGTTAGAGTTACTGGTGTCCCTGGTTCACCTTTTATCGTCGCAATCGCTTCATCCATAACATCTGCATTTACAGTGTCACCATTGACGCCAATAATTAAATCCTTTGCAATTAACCCAGCTCTATCTGCTGGTGTGTCTTCAATAGGAGATACAATTTCTATTTCGTTGTCGTCATTAGGAGCTAAATAAATCCCTATACCAGGATACTCGCCAGATGAAGACTCCATATAGTCTTTAAACTCATCACCGTTCATAAATACTGAGTAAGGGTCATTCAGAACTTCGAAGATCCCTTTTTTCATACCTTCAACCAATGTTTCGTCTGTAACATCCTTATAGTAATTTTGCTCAATATAGTTTTTTAATTCTTCAACTTCTCGATATTCATCGACAAAAGATTGATAGCTATCAAGGGCGGACTGGCTAATAACTACTTTATCGCCAGTGTTAACTTGTAGTAAAGTTGTAACAAAAAATGTAG
>DJWQ01000208.1 GCA_002441045.1 Firmicutes bacterium UBA6226
GAATTTGATCATGCATTAAGCTATGAGATGATGATTCTCAATAATGTGCTTGGTGGAACAAATAGTTCAAAATTATTTCAATCGATTCGAGAAGATCGTGGACTGACGTATTCCATATATTCTGAACCTAATTTTTATGATGCACTCGGTACAATGACGATTGGTTTTGGTGTTTCGAAGGAAAATCTTTCTGAAACTATGGAGATTATTGCCAATGAAATCGTTGAAATAAAGAAAAATTTAGTGTCAAACGATGAATTCAAACACGCTCAAAGTCATTTAAGAGGAAGCTTTTTCTTAAATCTCGAAGGCAGTGAAAATTTAATGGACTTAATTGGTCGTATAGAATTATTTGCTCACAAAGAAAAGACTATTGATGATATGCTTGATAAAATCAATCATATTAGTATGGCTGGCGTCAATGAATTGATTTCAATGTGTTTAACACCGATGACAATTGCTATGGCTGTTGTAGGTGATGTTGAAAAAAGTGAAATTGAAAAGCTTTACAACGATTTTGTAAGTACAATTTCAAAGTGAGTTAAAAAGTATAATTTCTAGGGGGAAATATGAAAATTCGTATTGTGAATCAATCTGGCAATCCACTTCCAGAGTATAAAACACATGGTGCTTCGGGTATGGATTTACTTGCTAATAACGATGAACCCATTACTTTAGCACCTATGGAAAGACAACTTGTTCCAACGGGATTGTTTGTGGAGATTCCTTTTGGTTTTGAAGGCCAAGTAAGAGCAAGAAGTGGTCTTTCTATAAAGAATGGTATTACTTTAGTTAATTGTGTTGGAACAATTGATAGTGATTATAGAGGCGAGTTAAAAATTCCGGTGATTAATCTCAGCGATTCAAGCTTTACAATAGTAAAAGGTGATCGTGTTGCACAATTAATTATAACGAAGTATGAAAAAATTGATTGGGAACAAACTGAAGCGATTGATGAAACACATAGAGGTGAAGGCGGCTTCGGTTCAACTGGCGTATAAACGAGGTGATATAAAGTGCCAAAAACAAATCAAAAAAAGCGAACCAACTCAAGTACAAAGCGTACGACAACTAAAACTGTAAAATCTGCTAAACCTAACAAGCAAGAGTTAGAACGTAGTTATAAAATAAAGTACGAACTTAAAATGATAGCGTTGATTGCAGTAACTTTATTTATGATGTTAAGCTTATACACGACTGCAGTTGGCGTAGTTGGCCATGGCATTACCAATATTGTTTTGGGACTTTTTTCGTTTGTAGGATATAGTTTTCCAATTGTATTCTTTATTATTTTATTTGTTCAGCTAAATCCAAATTTTAGACCTGCTAGATTTAGGATTAATATCGCATTAGCGCTTGTATTAATTGGATTATTATTACTATCAACCCTAATTGCATATGATGGTATTGAAAAGCAAAAGTTAATTTTAAGAAATGATTATCTGACTGGTGAAGGTCTAAAACAAGCCTATGAACTCGGTATGAATTTAAATGGTGGCGGCGTTTTTGGTGATGTGTTGACCATTACAACAGTAAAATTGATAGGCATCTTTGGTGCTTATATTGCAATTATTGTTTCTTTCATTGCTGGTTTTATTATATTTACTCGAGTCTCACTTCAGGATTTATGGGAGATGAAAAAGAAAAGCAGCTATGAACGTAAGTTAGCGAAAGCGCAAGAACGAGAAATTGAAGCAAGTATTATTGAAAATAAAAAAGCTGAGAAACTCGAAAGCGAGAAAAGAAAAGAAAATAAAGTCAATGTGCCAATAGAGGAGCAGGATGTTGGTTTTTTAGGTGCTCTTGAAAATCAGCGTAAGTCAAGAAAAAAAGATGTTAAGAGTTTTGACTTTGATTCATATGACGGAGAGCCAAAAGTAACTCCGGTTAATAGTGAAAGAAAAGTCGAAGCACAGCAGAAAATGAACCGTGTAGGGGTCGTTTCAGATCCATATCAAGAGATGGAGGCAACCGTAGTAAACGATCAAGTAAAGCCAGTTACAGAGAAAGTAACACCAGCAATAAAGTCTGAGCCGGTAAATACTTCAAAAATTGTTTTTCAAGATCATGCGGATAGAAATGTTGACGTTAACAAAAGTGAAACCGATGTTAAAAGTGAACGTATCTTTAAAAATGATCCGAATCTGAAAGACGACCAAACTGGCAAAAATGCGGTTGATAAACCTTCTCAAATTAATGTTACTGAGAAACCAGAAAAGATAAAAGAGTCTGATATTGATCCACTGACGAGACAATTGGTGAATGATGAGATTGCTATAAATACTGGAAAAATGTTTGAGACATATACTTTACCACCCGTTGACATGTTGAATCACGGAAAACAACCAGCGGCTACTGAAGATAAAAACGAGTATTTAGAGATGGCAAAACAACTTGAAGATACTTTAAATAATTTTAACGTTGATGCTAAGGTGATATCTGTTAAAAGAGGTCCTTCAATCACTATGTTTGAGGTTCAACCAAGTCCTGGGGTTAAAGTAAGCAAGGTTGTTAGTTTGTCAGATGATATTGCGCTAAATCTTGCGACAACTAATGTTAGGATAGCGCCTATCCCTAACAAAGCAGCCATAGGTATAGAAGTGCCAAATAGAACAACGTCTATGGTAACACTTAAAGAAGTTATCACTTCTGGAGAGTTTAAAAAACAAAAATCGAAGTTGACGGTTGGTTTAGGAAAAGACATATCTGGCAATGCAATTATAGGTGATTTAGCTACCATGCCACATTTATTGATCGCAGGTGCAACTGGCTCTGGTAAGTCGGTATGTGTGAACACAATTATCACAAGTATTTTGTTTAATGCTAAACCAGATGAGGTAAAGTTTCTTATGATTGACCCTAAAGTTGTCGAGCTTAGCAATTATAACGGGATACCACATTTGATTTTACCAGTTGTAACAGATCCAAAGAAAGCCTCAATTGCTTTAAACTGGGCCGTTAATGAAATGACCAGACGGTATAAACTTTTTGCAGAGCAAGTGGTCAGAGACATGAAGAGCTACAATAAAAAAGCAGAGGCTAACGGTCTTGAAATGTTGCCTCAAATCGTTGTAATCATAGATGAGCTTGCTGACTTAATGATGGTAGCACCAAATCAAGTTGAGGATGCCATCTGTCGTTTAGCTCAGATGGCTAGGGCGGCCGGAATCCATCTTATTGTCGCGACACAAAGACCATCAGTTGACGTTATAACGGGCTTAATTAAAGCCAATATCCCATCGAGAATTGCTTTTTCTGTTTCTTCTCAAGTGGACTCAAGAACCATCATTGACATGGGTGGTGCTGAAAAACTATTGGGAAAAGGAGACATGCTGTTTTATCCTAATGGTGTTTCGAAGCCAAAGCGAGCACAAGGTGCCTTTGTTTCAGATGAGGAAGTTGAATCTTTAGTGAACTATATTAAAGAACAAAATCAAGAAGTGGTTTATAATGAGGAAATCCTTGATGAAGTTCAATCATTTTCTACTAATTTGGACGATGTGGATGAATATCTAGAAGAAGCGATTAATTTTGTAGTGGAAACAGGTCAAGCCTCCGCTTCAATGATGCAAAGACGATTTAGAGTTGGCTATAATAGAGCTGCTAGATTGGTAGAGGCTATGGAAGAAAGAGGCATCGTCGGTCCACATAGAGGTAGTAAACCAAGAGAAGTTTTAATTTCTAGAGGAGAACTGGATGCTTTTAATTCAGAAGTTGAGGTTGAAGAAACTTTTTCTGATGAAGCATTTGAGTATAATCAAGAAACCAATTATGAGTATGAAGAAGATGCATACTCAAACGAAGAGTAAATTAGAGTGAGGAAAATATGAAAAAAGTATTTATTGAGACCTTAGGATGTTCTAAGAATCTTAATGACAGTGAAATTATGTTAGGTATTTTGGACGATCATTATATATTGTGTGAAGAAGTATCTGAAGCAGATGTTGTAATCGTCAATACGTGTTCATTTATACACGATGCAAAAGAAGAATCAATTGAAACCATTTTAGAGTTATCAAAGTTAAAAACAAACGGTAATTGTGAAAAACTAATCGTTACAGGTTGTTTATCACAAAGGTATCCTGAAACGTTGATTGAGGAAATTCCTGAAATTGATGCAGTCATTGGTACAAGTAATTTCTACGAAATAGAAGAAGTTTTAGATGTGCTTTATGACGAAAAAAATTCACATCACAATAACAAGCTGTTTATGAAAAATGTTGATATTGAAATTCCTGAAGCATTGCCTAGAATTTTAACGACACCTTCTCATTATGCCTATTTGAAAATTGCTGAAGGCTGTGATAATAAATGTACTTATTGTATTATTCCAAAGCTTAGAGGTAAGTATCGTTCTAGAAAAATCGAAGATATCGTAGAAGAAGCTAAAGATCTTGCTATTATGGGTATTAAAGAACTTATGATTATTGCTCAAGATACTTCTAGATATGGCATCGATATCTATGGTGAAGCGAAACTTGATGTGCTCTTAAGTGAATTATCAAAGATTGAGGGTATTAAATGGATTCGCGTTCATTACTCATATCCTGACATTTTAGATGATCGTTTACTAGATGGTTTTTTCAATAATGAGAAAGTTGTGAACTATTTTGATATTCCGGTTCAACACGCTAGTGACAGCATTTTGAAGTTAATGAATAGACGTACGTCTTTAAAGGATATCGAGGACATCATATCAAAAATAAGATCTCGGGATCCTAAATCAGTTATCAGAACTACAGTTATTGTCGGTTTTCCTGGAGAGACACAAGCTGATTTTGATATTCTTATGAATTTCGTCGAAAAGGTAAGATTTGATAGATTAGGCGCATTTGAATATTCGTTTGAAGAGGATACGCCTTCAGCTAAATTACCAAATCACTTGTCCGATGAAGTTAAAAAAGAGAGACGTGAGCTTCTAATGGAAAAGCAAATGATTATTTCTGAATCACTTTCTTATGAAAAAATTGGAAGAGTGTATGAAGTTGTAATTGAAGAAGTTGCTGAAGCTGGTAAAATATTAGTTGGTAGAACCGCGTTTGATGCACCTGATATCGATGGCGTTGTCTATGTACACACAACTTTACCAATTGAGTTTGGTACTTTTGTCAACGTTAAAATCACCGATGCCTTAGAATATGATTTGATTGGAGTGATTGAAAATGAAGATGAATATCGCAAATAAATTAACACTTTTAAGAATTATTCTCATTCCTATTTTTATCTACCTACTGTTAGAAGGTTATACCATTGCCGCTTTTATAATGTTTTCTTTAGCTTCCTTTACAGACTTTTTAGATGGTTATTTAGCTAGAAAATATAATTTAGTAACGAACTTTGGAAAATTTATGGATCCATTAGCAGATAAGCTGTTGGTTACATCTGCACTCGTTTGTTTTGTTCAATTGGGTTTATTAAATTCATGGGTCGTCATTATTATTCTATCAAGAGAGTTTATTGTAAGCATTTTTAGAGCCATTGCAGCTGCTGAAGGAATTGTAATAGCAGCAAGTTGGTGGGGAAAAGCAAAAACGATAAGTCAAATGTTTATGGTGATCGTACTGTTGCTCAATAATTATCCATTTGAGTGGCTTCATATTCCAATGGATCAGATTTTGATTTATTTAGCAACGATATTAACCGTTATTTCAGGTTATGATTATATTGTAAAAAATAAACAAGTTTTAAAGGATTAACCAATTCGGTTGACGTAAAATCATTATGTCAACCGAATTCTTTTTTATAGCCACAGGCTTACATGTGGTGAAATCAGGGGACTCAATTTCCGAAGTTTTATTTAGCCACAAGTTTACTTATGTTGAAATTAGGGGACTCTATACCAAAAGATTTTTATTGATTAGATCAAAAGTAATGTTTTATTAATGGAGGCTATATGAAAGCTGGAATTTTAGCAATTGGAACAGAATTATTGACAGGTCAAACCGTTAACACAAATGCCGCATACCTTGGTAGTGAGCTTGCTACGTTGGGTATTGGTGTGTATTATCATCAAACCGTTGGAGATAATATGGACCGTATGAAACTCGCAATATCAGAAATGCTTGATCGTGTAGATGTACTCATTACTACAGGAGGTCTTGGACCCACTCAAGACGATATAACAAAAGAAATGGTTGCTGAAGTTTTGAATAAAAAAATGCTATTAGATCACAACAGTTTAGAATTAATTAAAGAACGATTTAGAATGTTTAATCGGACAATGCCTGAAAGCAATGTTCGACAAGCGTATTTTCCGGAAGATGCTATTATTTTAGATAATAAAATGGGTACTGCTCCAGCTTGTATCATAGAGCTTGAAAATCAAAAATGCATTATTGTTTTACCTGGTCCGCCAAGAGAAATGAAGTTTATATATTCAACTTATATCAAAGATTATCTATCAAACAAAAGTAAAACAAAGCTATCTAGCCGTTTCTTAAGCATCTATGATTACGGTGAATCCGCTGTAGAGGAACGTTTGATTGACTTAATTGATGGTCAAACAAATCCTACCTTTGCCACATATGCTGGTGATGGGAAGGTCATATTAAGAATTACAGCCTCTGGCCCTGACGCTTCAGAGAATGAGGCTTTATGTGATCAATACTCTTCTGTTATAAATGAAAGAATAGGCAATCATATTGTTTCTTATACAGGTGAAGATATCGATGAAGTTGTACTTAATAAGTTGATTCATAAGAAACTTACAATTTCTTTTGCAGAATCATGTACAGGTGGCAAACTCATCAGCTCATTAATAAAATACTCGGGTGCTTCAGAAGTCGTTGATACTGGAATTGTAACGTATAGTAATGCATCAAAGATAAGAGAACTGAATGTCAGAGAGGAAATTCTTCAAACTTATGGAGCAGTTAGCCATCAAACGTGTTATGAGATGGTAAAAGGGTTGATGGAAAAGACGGGATCAGATATAAGCGTCAGCGTTACAGGGATTGCTGGCCCAAATGGAGGGACGCTAGAAAAACCTGTAGGCTTAGTATATATTGGGATTGGTTTTAGTGGAGAAATATTTACTTTTGAGAATAAGTTTACAGGTGATCGTGAATTGATACAGAACAGAACAGTTATTAAAGCTCTCAAAATAATATATGATTTTTTAGAAAAAATGTAATAATTTGACAATTATCGATTTCAAATATATAATTGTATCAAAGTGTTTGAATAAACAAAAATATATGTTATAATAAAACAGAACAAATGTTCTAATAATGAAGGCGGGTGTATGAAACTATGAGTGAAAGACAAAAGGCACTAGAGAGTGTACTTGGACAAATTGAGAAGCAATTCGGAAAAGGTTCTATCATGAAGCTCGGTGATGAATCGGCTAAAATGAACGTTGAAAGTATACCTACCGGTTCTATAGATTTAGATATAGCTTTAGGAATCGGCGGTATTCCAAAGGGAAGAATTGTAGAAATATATGGACCAGAGTCATCGGGTAAGACAACCGTTACGCTTCACATGATCGCTGAAGTACAAAAAACAGGTGGGACAGCTGCTTTTATTGATGCTGAGCATGCGCTCGATCCAGTTTATGCGAAAGCTATTGGTGTAAATATTGAAGAATTGATTGTATCTCAACCAGATACCGGTGAACAAGCACTCGAAATCGTAGATGCACTCGTTCGCAGTGGCGCTGTAGACATCGTTGTAGTAGACTCAGTTGCTGCACTAGTTCCTAAAGCAGAAATCACTGGCGAAATGGGCGATTCGCATATGGGACTACAAGCTAGACTTATGTCGCAAGCCTTGAGAAAACTGACAGCTATTATTAATAAGTCAAATTGTACGGTCATCTTTATCAACCAGTTACGTATGAAAATTGGCGTTATGTTTGGTAATCCTGAGACGACAACTGGCGGTAATGCGCTTAAGTTTTATGCTTCAGTACGTTTGGATGTTAGGAGAATTGATTCTATAAAAAAAGATTCTGATGTTATCGGAAATAGAACACGTGTTAAAGTTGTTAAAAATAAAGTAGCACCACCATTTAAACAAGCTGAGTTTGATATTATGTATGGAACGGGAATTTCAAAAGAAGGTAGTATTCTAGACGTTGCTTGTGATGCAGATATTATTAAGAAATCAGGTTCATGGTACAGTTATGAAGGTAATAAAATTGGTCAAGGCCGTGAAAATGCAAAAGAATATTTAATTCTTAATCCTGAAATCTGTACTGAAATTGAAAAGGCGGTTCGTATACACTTTAATTTAACAGGTGCAGTAAAAAACAAAGATGAAGAATAATAAATTTAACGAATACTCACTTGGAAAAGTGGGTATTTTTTATTTAGTATCAAAGAAAATGGTGTATAATTTGAGGATTTAAGTTCAAAGATTTTTATTGTCATAATTAATAAGTTTAGTCATTAATAATATTACTTTTGTTGTATGTTTAAGCAGTTTTGTAGGTAATCTGTGTATGTTTACATGGAAAATTCATTTATATTGATGGTTGCTAGATATATAAATTTGCTGAAATGTAGGTGACAACGGATTTTCAGCCTGTGTGTCACTTGACAATACACTGGAAAAATTATAAAATTAGTTGTATGATTGTATATTGAAACATGCATTCATGACAAGACCAGTTTTCTGGTCTTAAAATTTAAGCAAAAGGGGGTGAACGACATAAACGTGCCAGTATTTATCGTTGTACCAGTAGTTCTAGTAATTGGAGCTATTATGTATGGAATAGGCTATATCGTTCGTAAAAATACAGCAGAAAAAGCAATTTTAAGTGCTGAATTCAAAGCGAAAGAAATAATTGCCGAAGCTTCTAAAGCAGCTGAATCTGTTAAAAAAGAAAAGGTTCTAGAAGCAAAAGAAGAAGCTCTCCAAATTCGAAAAGAAATTGATAGAGAAACTAAGGACCGCCGTGCTGAGATACAAAAATTAGAGAGAAGAAATCTTCAAAAAGAAGAGGCACTCGATAAGAAAGCTTTAAATCTTGAGACAAAAGAAGAAAAAATTGCACAGAAAATAAAAACTGTTGAAACAAGAGAACAAGAAGCGGAAGAATTGTATGCTCAACAAATCAAAGAGCTTGAAAGAATTTCTCAATTAACAATAGAAGATGCTAAAAATCAACTATTATCAGATGTAGAAAAAGAAGTTAAGCATGATACGGTTGTTCTTATTAAAGACATTGAAAGTAAAGCGCGTGAAGAAGCGAACAAGAAAGCTAAGGATATTTTAGCTTATGCAATTCAAAAGTGTGCTGCTGAATATGTGGCTGAGAGCACTGTCTCATTAGTCAATCTTCCAAATGACGAGATGAAAGGAAGAATCATCGGTCGTGAAGGTAGAAATATCAGAGCCCTTGAAACATTAACAGGTGTTGATTTAATTATTGATGATACACCAGAGGCAGTTATTTTATCTTCTTTTGATCCTATAAGAAGAGAAGTAGCTCGTATGGCACTAGAAAAACTAATCATCGACGGTCGAATTCATCCAGCTCGTATTGAAGAAATGGTTGAGAAATCAAAGAAAGAAATCGAGCAGATTATTAAAACTGAAGGTGAAAACGCTACTTTTGAAGTAGGCATCCACAATTTACATCCTGAATTGATCAAGTTAGTTGGTCGATTGAAGTATAGAACAAGCTATGGACAAAATGTTTTGAAGCATTCTATCGAGGTTGCACATCTTGCTGGATTAATGGCTGCAGAAATTGGTGCAGATGTAAAAGTAGCAAAACGTGCTGGTTTATTACATGATATCGGTAAAGCGGTTGATCATGACTTAGAAGGTACACATATCGAATTAGGTATGCAAATTTTAAGAAAGTACCGTGAATCAAAAGCAGTTATTCATGCAATGAGTACACATCACGGCGATTATGAACCTGAATCAATTGAAGCAATTTTAGTTACGGCTGCAGATGCATTATCAGCTGCTAGACCGGGCGCAAGAAGAGAAACTTTAGACACATACATCAAACGTTTAGAATCATTAGAAAATATTGCTAATAGTTATGATGGTGTTGAAAAATCTTTTGCTATTCAAGCAGGTAGAGAAGTAAGAGTTGTTGTTTTACCAGAGAAGGTAAACGATGACGATATGTTCTTATTGGCGAGAGAAATTAGTAAAAAGATTGAAGCGGATTTGGATTATCCTGGACAAATTAAAGTTAATGTTATTCGTGAATCCAGAGTAACCGATTACGCAAAATAATATAGAGCTATCTTGGAAATTAGAAGAATTCATTCGTGAATTCTTCTTTTTAATTTGTGGAGTAAAGCTTCAATTAATCAAAGTAATCATGAAGCCTACCTATTTACTTGGTTTGAAATCATACATATGTTTAGCGTTTATAATCAAGGGTATATAATCTTTATCTATTTAACTTCGCACTAAGGAGGATCGTAAGAATGGAAGTATTGAAAGTAGCAACACATTCAAATCCAAACTCAGTTGCTGGAGCACTCGCTGGAATTGTCCGTGAACATGGGCATGCTGAAATTCAAGCGGTTGGAGCAGGTGCGTTAAATCAAGCGATTAAAGCAATTGCAATTGCAAGAGGATTTGTGGCACCAAGTGGGATTGATTTGGTTTTTGTTCCAGCCTTTACTGAGGTTGAAATTAATGGTGAAGAGCGAACAGCAATTAAACTGATTATCCAAAAGCATATTTTATAACAATGGAGGTTCTCAAATGGAAGTCTTAAAAGTTTCATCAAAATCTAATCCAAATTCTGTAGCAGGTGCATTAGCTGGTGTAATTCGTGAACATGGTAGTGCTGAAATTCAAGCGGTAGGTGCTGGTGCGATTAATCAGTCCATTAAAGCGATTGCGATTGCAAGAGGATTTGTTTCTCCATCAGGGATTGATTTGGTTTGTATTCCTGCATTTTCGGATATTACAATCGACGGAGAAGAACGTACTGCAATTAAACTAATCGTACAACCAAGATCATAATTTTTAAATAAAGTTAAAGAAGAGCCTTATAGGCTCTTTTTGTTTGTAAATATTGTCTGATTATATTATAATAAAACAGAACGTGTATGTTATAACGATAATAAGTAAAAATGTTCGTATTTTTTTAAAATATCAGGAGGAATTCAATGTACGAAGTGTATCAAAATCCTTTAATTGAGCGTTATTCTAGTGAAGCAATGTTGAAAGTGTTTTCACCAGCAAACAAGTTTTCAAATTGGAGAAAATTATGGATCGCACTAGCAGAAAGTGAAAAAGAACTTGGTTTAAATATTACGCAGGACCAAATAGATGAATTAAAAGCACATATTTTCGATATTGATTTTAAGCGTGCAGCTGAAATTGAAAAAGAAGTCAGACATGATGTTATGTCGCATGTACATGCATATGGAGAGCAATGCCCAAATGCTAAACCGATCATTCACCTTGGCGCAACGAGTGCTTATGTTGGCGACAATACAGATCTAATTGTTATGAGAGAGGGTTTATGGTTGGTTAAAGAAAAGTTATCGATTTTAATTGATAAGCTTGCAACATTTGCTGAAGAAAATAAAGAAATACCAACATTAGGTTTTACACATTATCAACCAGCACAGCTAACTACAGTAGGAAAAAGAGCGACATTATGGTTAATGGACTTAGTGATGGACTATGAAGATTTAGATATATTAATTGGTCAATTTAAAATGAGAGGTGTAAAAGGTACAACTGGTACACAGGCTTCATTTTTAAGCTTATTTGACGGTGATCATGAAAAAGTAAAAGCACTTGATAAAATGGTGTCTCAGAAAATGGGCTTTGAAGATACCCTTGCAGTAACTGGTCAAACTTATACAAGAAAAATTGATGCCAAAGTATTAAACGTGTTAAATGGCATTGCTTTATCCCTTCATAAAATGACAAATGATATTAGAATGTTGCAATCTTTAAAGGAACTTGAAGAACCTTTTGAGAAGAAACAAATCGGATCATCAGCGATGGCGTATAAAAGAAATCCAATGAGAAGTGAAAGAATTTCTTCTTTATGTAAATATATAATGTCATTAACGTCAAGCCCTCAGCTTGTTGCAGCGACACAATGGTTTGAAAGAACACTTGATGATAGTGCAAACAAACGACTTGCTGTTTCAGAAGCTTTTTTAGCTTTAGATGCATGCCTTGATATTGCGAATAATGTGTGTTCAGGCATGGTTGTTTATGAGAAGGTTATCCATAAACATGTTATGGCAGAACTTCCATTTATGGCAACTGAAAATATTATTATGGAAGCAGTTAAAAAAGGCGGCGATAGACAAGAAATGCACGAGTTAATTCGTGTTCACTCTATGGCGGCAGGAATGCAAGTTAAGATGCACGGAGAAGATAACGATCTTTTAGATAGAATCATTAGTGACCCTGCGTTTAATTTAAGTGAATCAGATTTGAGTGAATTGTTGAATCCAGAAGCTTATATTGGTAGAAGCTCAGAGCAGGTGGATGAATTTATCGAGACATTGGTAAAACCAATAAGAGAAAAAAATGCAACTGTTCTTGGTAAAGAAGTGGATCTTAAAGTGTAGAAATAATAGAAGATTATGTATTTGAACCAGCTTTTATATGATAAAGCTGGTTTTTATATTTCACGAAAAAACGAATAAGGATATGATTGATGTATGACAACCGGGAAGAAGAAATTTAAATCGTTTAAAATAAATACATAGATCATGCGTATTATTCAAAAAAATGGTTATATTAATAGTAATTAAGTCTGCGGAGGTGCTTATGAACAAAATTAATCAAACGGCAATCGATTCTGCATCTAGCTATATTATGAATAATGGAAGATATTTAGAAAAAGTCTTGTTTGGTCATTATTTTATACAGCCTTGTTCCAGCAAAATTGTCAAAGCACTTAAGATGTATCAAAATAAAGATGGTGGTTATGGCAACGGTATTGAACCGGATTTTAGAATGTCGTTCTCTTCGCCAATGGCTACAAGTGTAGCACTTGGAATGCTTGTGCCGTTTGAATATGAGCCATATGCAGTTGATCAAATCAAGTTAGCAATTAAATATTTAGAAGATACTTTTTCAGAAACGCTAGAAGGGTGGGAGAAGACGGGCAAAATGGTCAATTTGTATCCTCATGCACCTTGGTGGCACTATCAGGAGTTTAAAGGTGGTGTACCATTAAATCCTTCGGTTGAAATTGTTGGTTATCTGAATAAATACAAAGAATATGTTGAAAAGTTAGATGTCGAACTTCTTAAGAATAAATACATTAATTATCTAGTCGAAAAAGGCGTAGATGAAGAGCATGATTTATACTGCTATATAAGATTTTATAATACGTTGTCAGACATCGAACAGGATTTAATTAGACCTAATCTAGTTCATGCATTTAATCAATTGGTTTCAAAAGATCCGGACGAATGGCATTTATATAAACCATACCCGCTGAAATTTATTGGTTTGACTGATGAACCAATTTTTGAGGTCTCCGATGAACTTTTAAGAACAAATTTAAAGTACCTTAGAGATAAAATTTCATTTATTGGCCATATTCCACCTACATGGAAATGGGATCAATATAGTGAAGAATGGGAAATTGCAAAGAGAGAATGGTCAGGAATTTTAACGCTAGATGCTTTAAAATTACTTAAAAGATACAATCAATTATAATTTGTAAAAAAGCTACAAACTTAGTTTACAAGACTTCAAATTGTGTTATAATGAGCAAGGTAAAAGTGTTTCCTTGGAACCCACTTAAAAAATCAAGGGGAGTAGATTGATTCGATTAATATGATTAATACGATGAATTATTGAGCCCCTTTCTTTAGTGGAAAGGGGCTTTTAAATTCTAATATGACAGTTCGCAACCATCCTGTCATTAAACAAAACTAGGAGGAAAAATGAATAAGAAGGTTAATTATGTAGTAAAGGCTGGGGTTATTGCTGCCATATATGTGGTTTTAGTAATGATTTTTAGTTTTAGTAGCTTCGGACCTATTCAATTTAGAATAGCTGAAGCGATGACGATTTTACCGTTTTTTACTGGTGCAGCTGTACCAGGGCTTTTTGTAGGATGCCTCGTCGCTAACTTTTTAGGAGGCGCGATTATCTGGGATACAATTTTTGGTAGTTTAGCTACTTTAGCTGCAGCTTACTTGTCATACAAGTTAAGAAAGAAAGAGTGGCTCGTTCCAATTCCGCCAATATTGATCAATACAGTTGTCGTTGGATTTGTATTAAAATACGCGTACGGAATTCCGGATGGTCTTTTAGTGTTAATGGGTGGCGTTTTCTTAGGCGAAGTTGTATCCGTTCTGGGTTTTGGTATGTTATTACTGAATGCTTTAAAACCTGTAAGAAAATTTATTGAGGATAAAGAATAAGAATCAATTTTATTTTAATTTATTAGAACTTATGATCAATTTTAACCAGTACTGGAGCTCAGCGATTTAGCTGAGCTTTTAACTTTTTTGATATACTAAATAATGGTTATATTTTATCTATATAATTTAAGTCTATTTGTAAGATAAGTAGATCTACAATTTCTTCGATGAAAATATTGGTTACAAACAGACGCTGCTCACGGCGATGGAAAATTATTAGTTGAATAAACATAGGTTGAAAAAAAATTAGATAGTGAGAATTTTAATAGATTAGTAATGAAATACTTTTATGTGCAAATTTAAATGATAAAAACAAATTAAGTAAATACGATTTAAATAAGTACGATTTAAATAAGTACGATCAGAGATTTATAGAAATGCTGGAATTAGGTAATTTTATATGATATACTACATTTGTATCAACTATTCCTCAAATGTATATTTAGGGAATAGTTGTATCGAATTAAAAAAGGAGGTATTATGGCAAGAAAAAAAATAAGCTCCCCCAACGATTCTAACATTGCCAACAAGCAATTGAAGATTCATAATAAATCCGATAAACCTAATAACATTGTTATTAAACAAAATATGCAAGTTGAAAAATGTCGTGAGCTTGAAGCTGAGTTGCCTCGTTTTTTAGCAGATTATTTTTTATATTTAAGAAATTCTGTAGCGATTAGCACCCGCGTTGCATACCTAAGCGATCTTCTTTTCTTTTGTAGATATTTGGTTAATGAACTTAGTTTTGGTGACGGAAAAACCACTCAGTCCATTTCAGCTGAATCTTTTTATAATTTAACTGCTAAAGATATTAATCTCTTTCTTGGTGATTATTGTACGCGTTATATTGTAGAAACTGAGCATGCTGACTATATTATGGAAAATCACAATCGATCTTTAGCTCGAAAAAGATCTTCTCTGAGCGTACTCTTTAAATTTCTCTATCGTGAGCAACTTATGAGCACTAACATTATTGATGGATTTAACCCTATCAAGCTCCCCAAACCCCAACCAGATGCAATAAAAAGGCTTGAAATTGAAGAAATACAAGTTATGCTAAATGCTGTAGAATCCGGATATGGACTAACTGCAAAAGAACTTCAATACTGGGAAAAAACTAAACTTAGAGACAAAGCAATGCTCGTATTATTCACGACCTACGGACTTCGTGTCAGTGAAATTCAGCAACTCAATTTAAGTTCTTTTAATTATACGCGTCAAGAGTTTAAAATATATAGAAAACGCGGTAAAGAAGTTTTAATGCCACTTAATAAATCAGCTGTAACCGTGTTAAATGATTATATTCATATCGAACGTATTGAACCTTCTATTGAGGAAGATCCCCTCTTTGTCTCTTTACAAGGGACTAGAATGACAGTTAGAGCCATAAGAGAACTGGTTAAGAAATATACTTCAATTGCAATGCAGACTTCACGCGACAAAGGATATAGTCCACATAAACTTCGTGCAACCGCGGCATCGACTCTAATACAGTTTGGTTTTTCAATCTATGATGTACAAAATCTTCTAGATCATGATAATGTTACGACCACACAGCTATATTCTGCGCATCGTAAAAATGCGAAACGGGATGTAATTTCTCAATATGAGCTTTTAGATGAGTTTGAAACCAATGAAATGACTGAACTAACTAACATGTCTTTAACTATATCTAATGATAAAGATGATAACAATAATAAAAATGATAANNTGTAGGTTTTAGTTTAACTTCCAAAAAAAAATCTAGCATATTATTCTACTAGATTAAATAAGAAGGATGTAAAGTTATTATATTTAAAAGCTAGTCGTATAGATTAGCTTTTATTAATTTATTAATGGTTTGATGTTGGAACTAGAATTACTTGACCTGTATAAATGGTACCATCACTAAGATCATTATATTGCTTAATTCGATAAACAACTGCTCTTATATCTTCTTCGTAATAATTGTGTGAAGCAGCAATATCCCATAAAGTATCCCCTGGCATCACTTCTATCTGAAGTGGCTCGTGATTTGTAGTTGCTTCAGACATAAAAAAACCTGCAACATAGGTTAAGATAGTACTTAATATGATTAGTGTGATTAAACTCATAATGACAAAACGTGTTCTGTTTACAATATATAGTCTTTTTCTTCTTTTATAGCTATTACCAGGTTGTCTAAGGTAGTCGTAATGCATTACATCTTTATCTGCTTTCATAGGATTCAACTTCCTTTCTTGCGACTTTTCGGACCATTTTCCGAACATGCGTTCTTTTAATGTCATTATATACGAACGGATGTTCTTTGTAAAGAGAAAAACAGAACTAATGTTTGATTTTTTTTTGCCTCTGTGTTATAATCAGCATAAATACAGGAGTTCATGCAATTTTAAAGTTTCTGCGCATAATTTTGTGCATTATAATCGATAAATAAACTAAATCTATAGGGGGTATCATGGGCGCTTCTATATCAAAAAAACAACAAATGATTCTAGACTTCTTAAAGGACGAAGTTTCAAAAAAAGGTTATCCACCATCGGTAAGAGAAATTTGTCAAGCTGTAGGCCTAAAATCTACCTCGACTGTACATACACATTTAACGAGGCTTGAAGAACTTGGGATGATCAGACGCGATCCCACTAAACCTAGAGCTATTGAAATCTTTGATATGGATCACGAACCAGTGTCTAATGTAGTTTCAATGGCGAGAGACACTCAATTTATTCCAATTGTTGGTGAGATTACTGCGGGTCAACCTATCCTTGCAGTAGAAAATATTGAAGAAACGTTCCCTATTCCTTCTGATTTTGTCGATGAAGGTACTTATTTTATGCTAAAAGTTAAGGGCGATAGTATGATTGAAGCCGGAATTTTTAACAGAGATTTGGTATTAGTAAGAAAACAAAACGATGCAATTAGCGGTGATATTGTCGTTGCGTTGATCGATGACAGTGCGACTGTTAAAACCTTTTATAAAGAAAAAAGCAGAGTTAGATTGCAACCTGAAAACCCAACCATGTCTCCTATTTATGTTGATGATGTTCAGATATTAGGTAAAGTAAAGGGTGTTTTCAGAAAAATGTAAAATTAAGCTTTTTATTCATCAAACGATTAACGAGTTGACGTAATTATATTATGTTAACTCGTTATTTTTATTTTCATTTTAATTTCTTTTTTTGCGTATTTAAGTGATAAAATCACCCATTATGTTATAAAATGGTTATTTTATTGATTCCAAAAAAGTGATATTATTTTAGTAGTACAAAATATTTTTAAAGGAGATTTGTATGTCATATATAACATCAGTTTTTGACCGTGTTAAAATGAGAAATCCTAATGAGAAGGAATTTCTTCAAGCTGTTGAAGAGGTTTTTGAGTCTCTTGAGCCAGTAATTTCTAGACATCCAGAGTATGAAAAAGCAAATATCTTAGAAAGAATTACAGAGCCTGAAAGACAAATTGTTTTCAGAGTTCCTTGGGTTGATGATCAAGGCAACCTAAACGTTAATAGAGGTTTCAGAGTACAGTTTAATGGTGCGATTGGGCCATATAAAGGCGGTTTGCGCTTCCACCCTTCTGTTTATATTGGCATTGTAAAATTCCTAGGATTTGAGCAAATCTTTAAGAATTCACTAACTGGTCTTCCTATCGGTGGTGGTAAAGGTGGTTCTGATTTTGATCCAAAAGGTAAATCTGACGCTGAAGTTATGAGATTTTGCCAAAGCTTTATGACTGAGTTATATCGTCATGTTGGTCCTGATGTAGACGTTCCTGCTGGCGATATAGGCGTTGGTGGTCGAGAAATAGGCTTCTTATATGGACAGTACAGAAGAATCAGAGGTGCTTTTGAGAATGGCGTTTTAACGGGTAAAGGATTAACATATGGTGGATCGCTGGCTAGAACTGAAGCGACTGGTTTTGGTTTGGTTTACTTCGTTGAAGAAATGTTAAAACATAATGGTAAAGATTTAAAAGATAAAACTGTAATTATATCGGGTTCAGGTAATGTTGCTATTTATGCATGTAAAAAAGCAACTCAACTTGGTGCAAAAGTTGTAGCGATGTCAGATTCAAGTGGCTATATCTATGATGAAAATGGTATCGACTTACCTGCAATTCAAAGAATAAAAGAAGTTGAAAGAAAACGCATCAATGAATACCTTAAAGATCATCCAAATGCTAAGTTTGTTGAAGGACATGGCGCTGTATGGTCGCTTAAATGTGATATCGCTCTTCCTTGTGCAACTCAAAATGATATTACACTTGAGCACGCAAAAATCTTAGTTACAAATGGTGTAACTGCTGTTGGTGAAGGCGCTAATATGCCTTGTACAAACGAAGCAATTAAGTACTTCTTAGATCAAAATATCTTACTTGCCCCTGCTAAAGCAGCTAATGCTGGTGGCGTTGCTACTTCAGCTCTAGAAATGAGCCAAAACTCGATGAGATACTCTTGGACATTTGAAGAAGTTGAAGCTAAATTAAAAGATATCATGATCAATATTCACATGAATGCTGCTAAGGCATCTGAAACGTATGGATTCGGTTATAACCTTGTAGCAGGTGCAAATATTGCTGGTTTTATCAAAGTTGCGGATGCAATGTTAGCTCAAGGTGACTACTAATAGAGTGTGAACTAAGCAAAACCCCTTATAGATGATCTATAAGGGGTTTTATTTGTGATAGTTACTACAAATATTTATTACAAATAAGAATTTATAACTTTGAAACACCTGATTTTATTGCAGCTTCATATACTGCCTTTGCAACTCTATCGCCTATTGACTTATTAAGTGCTGATGGAATAATGTAGGATTCATTTAACTCTTCATCTGCAACCAAAGATGCTATCGCATGTACAGCAGCAATTTTCATCTCTTCATTTATATCAGAAGCTCTTGCGTCAAGTGCACCTCTAAAAATACCTGGGAAAGCTAACACATTGTTGATCTGATTTTCAAAGTCTGATCGACCAGTTCCGACGATTCTTGCCCCCGCCTCTTTTGCAAGATCTGGCATGATCTCTGGATCCGGATTTGCCATTGCAAAGACGATTGCATCTGCGTTCATTGACTTAACCATATCTTGAGAAACTGCATCTTTTGACGAAACGCCTATAAATACATCTGCATTAGCCATTGCATCTGCTAAAGTACCTGTTCTAAGTGCAGGATTAGTAATTAGAGCAATTTCATCCTGTACCCAATTCTTTTGCTTTTCATTTCTATTTAAGATGCCTTTACGATCACATGAGAGTATATTTTTGGCACCAATATCAACTAGCATTCTAGCGATAGCGTTTCCAGCAGAACCAGCACCATTGATAACGATTGTAATATCTTCGATTTTTTTATTAACGATCTTTAATGCGTTAATTAAAGCAGAACATACAACGATAGCAGTTCCGTGTTGATCGTCATGGAAGATCGGAATATCTAATAACGATTTGAGCTTTCTCTCTACCTCAACGCATCTTGGGGAAGAAATGTCCTCTAAATTAATACCACCGAAAACAGGTGCAATTTGCACCACTGTATTTACAATCTCATCTACTTCTTGCGACTCTACGCAGATTGGGAAAGCATCAACACCAGCAAATGCCTTAAACAGAATAGCCTTCCCTTCCATAACTGGAATAGCAGCTTTTGCCCCAATATTACCTAATCCTAAAACCGCAGATCCGTCAGAAACCACTGCGACTAAATTACCTTTAGATGTGTACTTGTATACGTCGTCAGGATTAGCTGCAATTTTTCTGCAAGGTTCAGCTACGCCAGGCGTATATGCTGTAGATAAATCAACCTTTGTCTCTAGGTTTACTTTGCTCGTAACCTCGATTTTTCCTTTTTTAGCCTCATGTAGCTCAAGTGCTAATTGATTATAGTTCATATTACCTCCTTGATTTTTTTGCTTTTAGCAAAATGGAATAGCAACTACTAAAGTGTGATTAAATTTCGATCCATTAGAAACTGTAAGGATTTCATGACGCCAAATTTTGAATGTTCATAAGTTAAGCCTCCTTGGAAGTAAGCGATATACGGCTCTCTGATGGGTGCGTCAGCGCTGAGTTCTATAGACGAACCCTGTACAAATGCACCTGCTGCCATAATAACATCACTACTATACCCAGGCATCGCCCATGGCTCAGGTGAAACAAAGCTATCAATTGGTGAAGCACTTTGAATGCCCTGACAGAAAGCGATTACCTTCTCAGGTGATTTGAATTCAATTGCTTGAATGATATCACTTCGTGACGACACTGGACTAGGATTGACTCTGTAACCGAAATGTTCATATACTTTGGCACATAAAATTGCACCCTTTAATGCACCACTTACTACCTTTGGTGCCATAAAAAGGCCTTGAAGAATAGGTCTCGTTTGACCAAATGTTAAACCACACTCTTTTCCTATTCCTGGCGAGGTCATTCGTCCAGCAACCTGATCGATAAGGTGTTTCTTGCCAACAATATACCCACCGCTAAGCGCTAATCCCCCACCAGGGTTTTTAATTAAGCTCCCAGCCATTAAATCGGCACCAACCTCCGTCGGTTCTAGGTAATCTAAAAACTCCCCATAGCAATTATCAACCATGACAATAACTTGTGGGCACTTGTTTTTGACATGAGCAATTACATCTGCTATTTCGTTTATAGTTAATCCTCTTCTCCACGAGTATCCCGCAGAGCGCTGAATGTAAACAACATTTGTATTTTTTTCAAGTTTTGAATCAATGGCATTAAAGTCAAAACCACCTTCATCATTTAATGAGACTTCGTCATAAGAGACGCCAATATCCATTAGCGACATAGATTCTGATTTAGAAAGTCCTATGACTTTTTCAAGAGTATCATAAGGTCTACCTGTAATGCTAAGCATCCTTTGATTTGGCCTTAGAACACCGGTTAGCATTAGCGTTAAAGCATGCGTACCTGAAACAATTATCGGTCTTACAATGGCATCTTCAGCGCCAAAAAGAGTACTATAGATATTCTCTACAGCATCTCTACCGATGTCGTCATAACCATAACCAGTATTCCAATTGAAATGTATATCGGAAAGTCTATGTTTTTGCATCGCATGTAGCACTTTCATTTGATTGTGCTGAGCAATTTCATCGATATTTGCAAATTGATCTTGTATTTCTATCTCTTTACCTTTTATAAATTCTAAGGTGTCAGAGCTGATACCAAGTGCATCATAGTAATTAAGCTTGTTATAAGTCAAAGTTGCCTCCGGTGATTTATATTTATTTAATCATATTAATCGCATTGATCAGCATAGGAATAATCTGTTTCTTTCTAGAAACGATACTATCGATGAACGTTCCCTGATCAACTGATTTTTCAAAAGCCATACTCAGCAAACGATCGTGTTTGGACTCAAAATAAGTGTAAGAGCCTTCTTTGATGATATCGGTTACTAACATAAGAGTTAAGTAATGATCTCTACCATCGTGTATTTTTCTTATCAATTTAAGATAAGCCTCTTCTTGTGAAGCAATCTCATCGAAATTAAGTGTAAATACTTGAGAAATGCCAAGCTTATAACCGTCTATAACAAACTCTTTAAAGTCGTTATAAAACACATCATTTACAGTTCGACCATCAAGTGAGGTGCCACTTCTAAACATTTCAAGCGCGTATTTGGAAAGATCTATTTCAGCAATTTCCCTTAACACAGAAACTGCATGTTCATCAAAGTAAGTCGTCGTTGGTGACTTAAGTAAAAGTGTATCAGAAACGATCCCAGAAAGCATAAGACCAGCAATTTGTTTAGGAATATCGATTTGAGCTTCTTTAAAAAGCTGAAAAATAATGGTATTTGTACTACCAACTGGCATATTTCTAAACGTTATAGGTAAACTGGTACTGATGTCCCCTATTTTATGATGATCCAGTATTTCTAGAACATTGGCTTCATTTAATCCATTAGCTGACTGAGAATATTCATTGTGATCCACTAGTATAACATTTTTCTTAGTGGGATTTAAAAAGTGTGTACGACCAATAATACCAAGGTATTTTCCAGCTTCATCAACCACTGGGAACTTTGAGTGCTTAGAGGTCTGTATAATCTCACGACAATTTTCAAGGTACTCATCTACCTTGAACTTCATCAAACGATCACTCTTCATTATTGTACTTACGAAGTTTGTTTGATTGATAAGTTTTGAAGTGGAATAGGTGTCGTACGGGGTTCTGATAAGGTTAACGCCTGACACTTTCGCCTTGTCCATGAGAACTTCAGGAATTTGTAAATCACCTGTAACGATAATCATTTGTGCTTTTTTTGAGATCGCATGCTCTATTATATCAAATCGATCACCTGTAATAACAATAGAATCACTTTCAATTCGATGTTGCCTTATGATAGTCGTCTCATGAAAGGCTGTAATGATGATGTGACCGTTAATGTCGCTGTGACCATAATTTAATATGTCCGCATTCAAATCCTGACGAATGTTATTAAACGTCGTGTGTAATGCGTGATAGTCACCATTTATGGCATTCATTGCAATATCCTTCATAGTGATGATTCCAATTAAATAACCTTCTTGATCGACGATTGGTAGCGTTCTTATCTTATATGCGTTCATGTGATTGTATGCTTTTAAAATGGAATTTGAAGGTTCTAGTGGCATGATTTTATCAAAGTCTAAATCTTTTAATTGAATTTTGACATTTTCAAGCATTCTAGGCTTGTCCACCTTAAAATAATCCAAAACAAACTCAGCTTCTTTTGCGATTTCACCAAGAACACAAGGTTCTGTTTGGAGTCCATTTTGATTTTTGAGATATGAAAGTGCTATCGCGGAGGTAACACTGTCTGTATCGGGATTTTTGTGTCCAAAAATGAGTATTTTATCTTCCATGGCATTTGTTCCTCCTTATATCTTATTCAACCAACATTATAACATAAAAAAGGATGCCTAAGCATCCTAAGAAATTTAAATATGGCGCAAAACGCCAACTATTTAGTTACTGTGTCTAAGACAAGTTTAATCATATCGCCAAAAGTACGTTCTCTTTCAGCAGCAGTTGTTTCCTCTTGAGTTACCAATGAATCGCTTACAGTCAAAACACACAATGCTTGTGCATTATAACGTGCAGCTAAAGTATACAGCTCAGCAGCTTCCATTTCTACAGCAAGGATATTGTATTCCACTAACTTCTTATTTCTATTTGCGTTAAAATCTTCGTAAAAACTATCTTCTGATAAGATATTTCCAACATGAACATTCATACCAAGTGATTGTGCAGTCATGTAAGTGTTATGAAGTAAATTAAAGTCTGAAATTGCAGCAAAATTAAGTCCTGGAAAACGACGATTGTTCATATTAGAAGATGTACTTGCGCCTTGTGCTAGAATAATATCTCTAATTTTCACATGTGGTACCATTGCGCCACATGAACCGACGCGGATTAACTTCTTAACATCGTAAAATCTTAAAAGTTCATTTACATAGATTGATAAAGATGGCATCCCCATTCCGGTTCCTTGAACAGAGACTCTTACGCCATTGTAAGTGCCAGTATATCCATACATCCCTCTTACTTCATTATAACGAACTGGATTTTCAAGAAAAGTTTCTGCAATATATTTTGCTCTTAGTGGATCGCCAGGCAATAAAACGATATCAGCGATATCGCCGAGTTTAGCATTAATATGTGTACTCAAAGTTAACACCTCCATTTATTATCATGTTTATTATATCAGATTTAAAGACTGTTTGCCATGTAAGGTTCTCATAGCAAATAAGATAAAAGTTGTTATAATTGAGCTATTTATATGGTAACAGAACATAAAAAGAGAACCCTAAGGTTCTCTAATTTAAGCAAATATTTCGCCTCTACAAATTCTAATTAAAATAGAAATTAAGCAGTAAAATTTGATGTTATTATCCATTTTATTAGAAGTCATTATAGTTCTATTCAATGGCATTAACCTTTTCGTGAGCAGTTGCTAGCATCAGCTTTATACGATTGATCTGATTAACTTCACTTGCACCAGGGTCATAATCTATAGCTACGATATTTGAACTAGGATAGCTGTGTTTCAATTCTTTAATCATTCCTTTTCCAGTGATGTGATTTGGCAAACATGCAAATGGTTGCATACAGACGATATTGTCAACGCCACTATGAATTAACTCTACCATTTCAGCAGTTAAGAACCATCCTTCACCGGTTTGATTACACAGAGAGAGATGTGGTTCGGCGAGCTCACCTAAAGCTTTGATATGTTTAGGGGGATCAAAGCGTTTACTTGATTCTAATGCTTTCACCAAAGGTTTTCTATAATATTCAATTAAACCGATCAATACTTCACTGGTTAACCTTGCCTTCATTGAGCCCGAAAGATATTTGTTTTTCAAAACGCCATTATAAGCTGTATATGAGAAGAAGTCTACTAAGTCAGGCATGACGGCTTCAGCACCTTCACGTTCAATTAAATCGACAATATTATTATTTGCAGTTGGATGGAATTTAACTAAAATCTCTCCAACTAGTCCCACTTTTGGTTTGATCACATCGGTTAATGGCAAGTTATCAAAATCTGTAACGATGCCACTAATCATTTTCTTAAAGGTGCTACGATCCCCTTTAATGATGGCTGCTTTACATTTTTCAACCCACATTTCATATAGTGCATTAGCAGACCCTTTTTCAAGTTCGTAAGGTCTTGTTTTGTAAAGCACACGCATGAAGAGATCGCCATATAAGATAGATTGTACTAGTTTTTCTACGACGGATTTCGTAAGTTTAAAGCCAGGATTGTCTTCAAGACCTAGAGCGTTTAATGAGATAACAGGTACATGCCCCATTTTTGCGCTTTTTAGTGCTTGTCTGATAAATGCAATATAGTTAGTTGCTCTGCATCCACCGCCAGTTTGAGAGATAATTAGCGCTGTTTTATTGAGGTCATACTTACCAGAGTTAAGTGCCTTCATCATTTGGCCAACAACCAAAATTGATGGATAACAAGCATCATTATTAACATATCGAAGCCCTTCATCTACAGCACTAACGTCTATAGATGGCAAGACCTCAATATTATACCCTTCAGGCTTTAATGCCGCTTCCATAAACTGAAAGTGAATTGGAGACATTTGTGGTACCAATATGGTATGTGTCTTTCTCATCTCTTCAGTGAATATAACCCGTTCTTCAGTTGCTTTAAATTCTTCAGGAATAAAGCATTGTTTATCTCTTTCGCTGATTGCAGCAATGAGTGAACGAATTCTAATTCTTATCGCACCAAGATTGTTGATTTCATCAATCTTAATCAATGTACTGATTTTGCCAGTTGCTTCCAATATTTCACGCACTTGGTCAGAAGTTACTGCATCTAAGCCACATCCAAATGAGTTGAGTTGGACGAGTTCGATGTCCTTTCGTTTAGAGGCAAAAGTTGCCGCTGCGTAAAGTCTAGTGTGATAAACCCATTGATCGACAACGCGTAACGGACGATCGATGGCATCTAAATGTGCGATTGCATCTTCAGAAATAACGGCGAAACCATAAGATTTGATTAACTCAGGTATGCCATGATTGATCTCAGGATCGATATGGTAAGGACGACCAGCTAAGATAATTCCTTTAATTTTATGATTCTCAATATATTGAAGTGCCAGTTCACCTTGGTGTCTGACGTCTGAACGGTATTTTTCTAAGCTTTCGTAGCCTTTGTCTATTGCAGTATAGATTTCTTCCTTTGATAGTCCCCATGATTTAAGTTCCTCATAGACACGCTTCTTCATTCTATCAGGTGTATCAATTGGCAAGAATGGGTGATAATAATTGACATTCTTATTTCTAATATGATCCACATTCGTATGAATGGTTTCAGGGTAAGACGTTACAACCGGACAATTATAGTGATTATTTGCACCTTGATCTTCCTTCGTATTAAACGGAATACAAGGATAAAATATTTTATCTACTTTTCGATTAATCAAGTCTTCAATATGTCCGTGGACTAGTTTTGCTGGGTAGCAAACACTTTCGGACGGAATCGTTTCCATTCCCATCTCATAAACTTTTCTTGAAGAACGAGAAGAAAGCTCTAATCTATAGCCAAGCGATGTGAAAAACGCTGCCCAGAATGGATAGTCTTCATAGATATTAAGAACTCTTGGAATTCCAACAACACCTCTTGTCGCATCTTTGCGGCTTAATACAGGATAATCGAATACTCGGTTAAGCTTATACTCATATAAGTTAGGTAAAGTGTTTTCTGCAACTTCAATTCCAGCTCCTCTTTCACATCTGTTACCAGTAATAAACTGTCTTTGATCAGAAAAATGATTAATGGTTAGCTGACAATGGTTGGTACAGAGATTACATCTACGTGCTTCAGTAGTTGTACTAAATGCGTCTATTTGATCATTGTCTAATAATTTTGAGACATAACCCGGCTCATATCTTTCTAATGAAATCAGAGCAGAGCCAAATGCACCCATGATGCCAGAGATATCGGGACGAACCACTTCTTTTCCTGACATTTTTTCAAGTGCTCTCAGAACCGCTTCGTTATAAAAAGTACCACCCTGAACGACAATTTTTTCGCCAAGATCTTCAATTGAGCGCATTCTAATAACTTTAAAGAGCGCATTCTTAACAACTGACATAGAAATGCCTGCAGATATATCACCAACTGTAGCGCCTTCTTTTTGTGCTTGTTTCACCCTTGAATTCATAAACACGGTACATCGTGTACCTAGATCAACAGGATTTTCAGCCATTAAACCTAATTTTGAAAAATCTTGGACTGTGTGATTGACTGAATTAGCAAACGTTTCAATAAATGAGCCACAGCCTGAAGAACAGGCTTCATTTAACATAATAGAATGAATAACGCCATCTTGAACCTTAAGGCTTTTCATATCTTGACCACCGATGTCAAGGATGGAATCTACACCTGGCAAAAAGTGATCAGCACCTTTATAATGAGCTACCGTCTCAATCTCACCATGATCGATTTTTAAAGCGGCTTTAATAAGACTTTCACCATAGCCAGTAACTGTAGAATATGCAACAAATGCATCGCTTGGTATTTGACTATAAAGCGTTTTAAGTGCTGAAATAGTAGTCGATAATGGATTGCCCTCATTTGATCCATAATGGCTAAATACGAGATTTTTATTTGCATCAACAACGGCTAACTTAGTTGTTGTTGAACCAGCATCTATTCCTAAAAATAAAGGGCCTTTAGTTTCAGCTAAGATTGCTCTATTGACCTTATGTTCGGCGTGTCTTTCTTTAAATGCATTAAAATCGGCTTCATCGATAAATAACTGATCCAAATGGCCTTCAGAGTCAGGACCTTCACAATAGATATTTGGCATTCTATCGTATATGCAATGTGGCTCGAGTGGGTCAACAGATTCTGATTGAAGTGCAGCACCTAAAGCGACGAAATATTGAGGATTATCAATAGTTACAATATCTTGTTCAGATAAATTTAGAGTTACTTCAAATCTTTTTCGTAGTTCTGGTAAGAAGGACAAAGGACCACCTAGAAATGCAACTTTTCCACGAATTGGTTTGCCACAAGCGAGTCCGCTAATCGTTTGATTGACAACCGCTTGTAAAACTGAAGCGGCGATATCTTCTTTAGAAGCACCTTCATTTAGTAAAGGCTGTACATCTGTTTTTGCAAAAACACCGCAACGTGAAGCGATTGGATAGATTTCACGATGGTTCATTGCAAGTTTATTTAAACCATCAGCATCTGTTTTAAGTAAAGATGACATTTGGTCTATGAAAGAACCGGTTCCACCGGCACATGTTCCGTTCATTCGTTGTTCAACTGAAGTGCCGAAATACATAATTTTAGCATCTTCACCACCTAATTCGATGGCAACATCAGTCTGGGGCGCGAATTTTTTAATGGCTTTTGAGCAAGCGACAACTTCTTGTACAAAGCTTACACCTAAGCTTTCGGCAAGTCCTAATCCAGCAGAGCCAGTAACCATTAATTTTAATGTAGCACTTTCAAGTACATTTTTCGCATCGTCAAATAATGCCTTGACGGTGTTCTTGACATCAGAAAAGTGACGTCTATACTCCTTAAAAATGATTTGGCGTTCTTCGTTGAGAATTACCATTTTTACAGTGGTAGAACCAACATCGACGCCAACGTTATAAGTCTGATTCATATGACACCTCGGTCAAAAAGAGTATTTTTTAATTTCAAACTAATATCTATTATAATACTTTTTGTTTAAAATAAAATAGCTAAAATATTAAAATTAGGAAAAGAAAAGACATGAATTTTAAA
>DJWQ01000184.1 GCA_002441045.1 Firmicutes bacterium UBA6226
CACCTTGACCTCTAACGACAACATCTGCATCCTTAGATAAATAGTCGATAACCTTACCTTTTCCCTCGTCGCCCCATTGAGCGCCTACAATGACAACTGTTGACATAACAACACTCCTCTTCAATCTATATTTGACTTTGACTGTGCAAAGTTTAGTGCATTTTTGTCCATAGTCATAGTAACAGACTCCCTACAAGCTGTCAACAACACTCCGAATAATTTTAAAAACTTAATAATTATTATTCGTATTTGAAGGGAATTTGTCTTTTAAAAGCCTATCTATGGTAGGTTTTACGCCCCAACTGCTTTTAAATGCAAGATAATCTGAATATGCGCTTTCGTTTGGTGCACCACTGCTGACAGCACGGATCAATATGTTTTTAGGTGTGTGAACCATATCGATAAACTCAAGCATTTGCACCTCATAGCCTACAGATTCAAGCGCGAGCGTTCGAAGCGTATCGGTTACAATTGTTGCAAGCTTATCTTTCACCACACCATGCTTTAGTAGAGGCTGCATATCACGATTGGATAATTGCCCAAAGAGTTCATGCTGACAACATGGCACAGCAAAAATAACTTTAGCGTTCCAGTTCACTGCTTTTGCAATAGCAGCATCTGTTGCAGTGTCACATGCATGTAAGGACACGACCATATCTACCTTTTCATTGTACTGATAGTCTTTGATGTCACCTATTTCGAAACTCAACCCTTCATAATTCAAATCCTTAGCCACTTGATTACAGAAGTCGATAACCTCCTCTTTTAGGTCAAGTCCTATGATTTTTACATTCATTCCCTTAACCTTGACAAGATAATAATAGAGGGCAAATGTTAAATACGCTTTACCACAACCAAAATCAATGATCGTTGGCGCTTCACCCAATGTTTCAATAACATCTGACACGAACTCTAAATATTTGTTAAGCTGTCTAAACTTATCGTATTTTTTCTTGTAGACCTTACCATTTTCATCCATAACGCCAAGGTGGATCATAAAATCACAGGGCTCGTCCTCTGGAATTAAATAGTTCTTTTTTCTATTGTGCTCAACGGTGGTCAGTGCCCGCGTCGGTGCTGAAGGCATAACGATGCCTTCACGTTTTTTATTAAATAAAATTTGATAATCACTGATTGTCGTAAACAGTTGCCCTTGCTTAAAATAAGTCTCTAGTAACTCATATAGTTTTTGCTTTGCATCAAGCGCATCTAAATTTTCATGTAGCACTTTTTTATCGAAAACGAACTCAAACTGGTAAAGGAGTTCATCTTTAATTTTGACAGGCTTAATGTTAACTTTATTAAAAGTTTTCTCAACCCCCTTTGCAACATTACTGAGTACGGCAAAAATCAATGTATTTATATCAAATTCTTTTGTCCAAATATCATATGTGACTTTACGCATCATCAACCTACTTTCAAATTTCTTAAAACGGCAGTATTATTTTATAGTTAATCATTAATTTAATCAAGCAATTGATTTGATTTGGGAACAGCATGTATAATAGGGTTAGGTCTTAACTTTGAAACGAGGTGATCAAATGCCTGATTTTTGGAGCCATCACTTAGCTGCTGATGCCGCACTAAAAACCATTCGAGATAAAGGTCCAGTTTGGGATGATACATATGATAATTTGTATTATCTTGGTGCGCAAGGACCCGATTTCTTTTATTACATTAACAAGCTTCATTTCTTAACAAAAACCAACTACAAAGAAGTTGGTAATCTCATACACGATAAAAGAAGAAACACCCTTTTTGAAAATATTTTAAATCTATACAGTAAAACACAGGCACCAGAAGTGATGAGTTATCTTGCAGGCTTTATGACACATTATCTACTCGATGTTACCTGCCATCCTCTGATCTGCCAATTAGGTCCTGAGGAAGATACCCACAAACGTGTAGAAATGGATTTTGATGCGCTCATCCTTAATAAATATTGGAAGTGCAATCCCAAACATCTAAACCCAAAGCAGTTCATATGCACAGACACACAATTAAATACTGGATTTACACCTATATGGGAAAAACTACTTTGGTCAACCTATGCCGTTAAGGTACCAGTTGACTCAATGAAATCTGGCCATTATGAGATGATACGCATCGAATCTTTACTCGTAAGCGGTTTTATTGATAGGCTGCCTTTTAAAAAACAGATTAGCAAATGGATTCATTATGATTTATCCACACTCACTCTACCTGATGTCTCTGATCCAAAGCTTTCAACTGAAAGGCAATATGAAACATTTGAGAGTGCCTACATTAGTGGAATCAACTTAAGCTCTAAGGCGCTGATGGATCTTGAGAAACTCCGAAAACAAGAAATGAGCATTCCAGAATTTATGGCGAATTATATAAAATATGATTTTTTAGGGGAGGCATAACATGTATTCTGACAAACTGGTAGCATCCAAAAATGAAATGGTATCCGCACTACAAGAACTCATCCAAATCAAAAGCGTTAAAGAAGAGCCAAGTGGCGAAAGTCCTTTTGGACTGGGTATTCAAAATGCACTTGATCATATCCTTAAACTTGGAGATGCGATGGGTTTTAAAACAAAGAATGTAGATAACTATGCTGGCTATATCGAGTTCGGCGAAGGTAAAGAATTACTTGGCATCTTGTGTCACCTTGACGTTGTGCCAGAAGGCGAGGATTGGACACATGCGCCTTATGGTGCTGAAATCGTCGATGGTAAAATGTATGGTCGTGGAACACTCGATAACAAAGGACCTGCAATTGCATCTCTTTACGCTATGAAAGCACTCAAGGATTCAGGGTTTAAACCAAATAAAAGAATCAGACTGATCTTAGGCACAAATGAAGAAAGCGGCAGCGCTTGTATGGCTTATTACCTAAAACATGAAGAAAAACCTACGGTTGCCTTTAGTCCTGATGCAGACTTCCCGGTTATTCATGGTGAGATGGGCATCGTAGTTTTTGCACTAGAACGAGATTTCGTAGATGCTGATCCCGATGGTGGCATCGAAATTCTATCATTAAAAGGTGGTAATGCACCGAATATGGTTCCAGATTACGCAGAAGCAAAATTACTGGAAACAAAACCGATACAAGATATTGTTAAAGCATTTAATCAAACGCGCGGTGCTAATATTGAGTATGTTAAGGAAGGTGAATTCACTTACCTTAAATCTCATGGTGTTTCGGCACATGGTTCCACGCCTGAAAAAGGGGTTAACGCTATTTCTCAATTAATCTGCCTCTTGGACTTAATTGATATTCAAATAGGAGATCAATCTAACTTTATCCGATTTATGGCAAGCCATATTGGTATGGAAACCGATGGCAAGTCCATGGGAGTGGGCTTTGATGATGCCTACAATCATCTCGTTTTAAACCTTGGAATGATTGATTTAGATCAAAGTCACGGAAAAGCAGTCATTAACATCCGTTACCCAATTACCATGAAAGAGCTCAAAATTAAAACCTCATTGGACAGTACAGTGAGAGGATCAGGAATTGATATTACTGGTTTTAGGGGTTCAGATCCTCTATTCTTCCCACCTTCACATCCACTGGTAAAGACTTTGATGGATGTTTATAGAGAAAAAACAGGGGATCTTGATGCGAAACCGATTACCATAGGTGGTGGTACGTATGCGCGTGCCATTCCAAATGCGGTCGCATTTGGTGCTCTATTCCCTGGTGCTGATGATACAATGCACCAAAGAGATGAAGCCATTGTCCTTGATGACCTTTATAAAATGAGTGATATATTTGCACTTGCGATTCAACGCCTAGCTGAATAACACACTGTTAGATCTAATCGTTACAAACTAAAATAAGGCGCTTTTCAAGCTATACGTTCTAGCCTGAAAAGCGCCTTCATTACTTCATTGGAAAAAGATACCTATTAGTGACACAATAACCGAATTAATAAAAACACCTCATTAAGCGGTCGATAATAAATACTCACTAAAAAAGATTCTTTAAATATGCCTTAAAGTCATCAGAGAGTTCTTCATTTCTAAGCGCATACTCAACCGTAGCGATAAGGTAACCTAGCTTGTCACCGGTATCATATCGTTTGCCTTCAAACTCATAGGCATATATTTCTTTTTGCTCATTGAGCATTTTAAGTGCATCGGTTAACTGTATTTCATTCCCTTTACCTGGTTTGGTCTGTTCAATCATATCGAAAATATCGGGTGTAAGAATATATCGACCCATAATTGCAATATTAGATGGCGCTTCTTCGATGGACGGCTTTTCTACCAAATCCTTCACTTCAAAAAGACGCTCTCCAACCTTTATACCATCGACGATACCGTATTTATTGACTTGGCTCTCATCCACGGATTGTACACCGATAATGGTACTCTCATATTGATCATACATCTCAGCCAATTGCTTGATACACGGTGTTGATGAGTAGACCAAATCATCACCTAGCAAGAGTGCAAAAGGTTCATCACCAACAAAGGTTTTGGCACAAAGAACTGCATGTCCCAGGCCCCTAGCGTCCTTTTGTCTTACATAATGTATGTTTGCCATATTTGAAATGCGTTCTGTTAAATCATATAATTCTTCTTTACCATTTTCTTTTAAGAAAAGTTCCAATTCTGGAGATCGGTCAAAGTAATTTGCTATTTCTTCTTTGTTACGTCCGATGATAATTAAAATGTCTTCAATACCTGCTTCAATTAGCTCCTCTACATTGTAGTGGATTGCAGGACGATCAACTATGGTTAACATTTCTTTTGGCGTCGATTTTGTCGCCGGTAAAAATCTCGTTCCGAATCCAGCTGCCGGTATGACGGCCTTTTTTACTTTCATCTGTGCTCCTCCCAAAAATCGTCAAGTTGTCGCTTAAGAGTGTCAAGATTGGTTGTTTCTTTACCCCATCTTGGCGGTAAAATTCTTTGATAAGTGAGCGATTGAAATCTTTGATCGATTAAAATGATCACACCGGTATCCGTTTCCCCTCTAATGACCCGTCCGGCACTTTGCATGACTTTTCCTATCCCCGGAAACTGATAAGCAAATTCATAGCCTGCATCCATTTCATAATCAAAGAAATTTTTGATTAAGTCATTCTCAAAACTAATCATTGGTAGACCCACGCCTACGACAATTACGCCTATTAGTCGATCTCCCTTTAAGTCGATTCCCTCAGCAAAATGACCACCCAAGACGGCAAATCCAATTAATGATTTATCACTCAGTGTTATGGCATCTGCATCAAAGGTCTGGAGAAAATCCTCTTTGTCTGATTCTGACAAATCTCTGCTCTGTATAATTATATCATACTTATCCTTATATAGACTTTCAAATAACTCCGTCACCTGTCTCAAATAAACATATGAAGGGAAAAACACTAAATAATTGCCCTTTTTAGCGGACGCCATCGTGTCTATATATTGACACAAACTCATAACAGATGCTTCGCGATCCTTGTACTTAACCGAAACATCTGTAGCAAATAATAGCTTTCGCTTTTCTGTATCAAATGGCGAAGGTAATGAAAGTGCATCTGGCTCTAAATCACCTGTTAGTAGTGTTGAATAATATGCAAGTGGGGTTAATGTTGCAGAGAAAAATACTGTGGCAACCGAGTTATCAATAAATCGCTTTAACTGAGAGGCGGGATTGATATTAAAAAGCTTATACTTTGTTGTACTCTTATCCCCATCAGTGATATAGAACAAATAGCCAGAATCATACAATTCACTGATTCTCATATAGCTGATTATTTCAAAATAAAGATCCAGCACATCTTGATAAAAGGGTGCAAGATGATTTTCAGAAAGCCACTTTTCAATTGTGCCAGAACGTCTTTTTAACTGCTCATAAATATCTTGTTTTTCATCTGCACTGATGTAAAGTCCTCTATCGTCACAAGATTTTCTAACCTCTAATAATGCTTTATTAATGCCCTCTATCGCCTTAGATAAGCCTTTGTCCACTTGTCCTAACTGTTTTTTTACACTTAAAAACTTTTCTTTGTGTAACTCAGCTGAATACATTGTTCTAGCCCGATCCACAAGATTGTGTGCTTCATCGACTAGAAAAACATACTTTTCTGTTGGAAACTCAAAAAAACGTCTCAAATAAACCCTTGGATCAAATGCGTAGTTATAGTCACAGATGATTAAATCTGAAAATAAGGCTACGTCTAACGAAAACTCATATGGGCAGACTTTATGCTTTTGTGCATAATAAATGACGGTATCCTTATCAAAGGTCCTCTCATTGCTAACAATATCCCAAAGTGCATCTAAGCTTCTGTCAAAATAACCATCTGCATAGGGGCATTTTTCAGGATAACAGGTTACCTCTTCATTTAAACAAATCTTATCTTTAGCCGTTAAGGTTAACGACTTTAATTTTAATGTTTTTTCTGAGTCCTCGTAAAGTCTGTTTACCGCTTCTTCAGCGACAACCTTGGTAATCGTCTTTGCAGATAGATAAAATATCCGGTCGACAAGACCCTGAGACATCGCCTTTAAACTTGGAAAAAGGGTTGACATCGTCTTACCAATTCCAGTGGGTGCTTCTGCGAATAATGTGCCGCCAGTTTTTATTTTATTATAGATAGAAACTGCTAATTTTCTCTGACCTGGACGATAATTTGCAAATGGAAATACAATGCTTTCCAAACTCGTATTGCGTTCGTGACGCCATCTATTCTTTAAGAACAGCCATTTTTTATATCGATCTACCGTTGTCATAAAAAAAGCTTCTAATTCGTCAACGGTATAAACCTTACGAAGACGTTTCACCTCATTGCTCTCAAAATTGGCATAGGTCAATTGGATGGTCATCTGATCCAGATTTTTATCTCTTCCATAGATCGCGCCATAAATTTTCGCTTGTGCCCAGTGTACAGGAAAGGTATCTATCTCAATCGACTCTAAAAAAATCGATGTCCCCTTTATTTCATCAATCGTCGTTTCACCCTCTATTTCAATTATACCATCGGCTCTTCCAGATACGAGCAAAACTGCTTGAGTCCCTTCTTCCCATACTTCAATTTGCTTAGATAGTGTCACTTCAGATCGATAGGCAATGCCTTGGGATTTCTGAATTTTTTGATGCAGTTTAATGCCATCTTGTAATTTTGACTTTCCTTGAAATCTAAGGTCTAATGAGCCTGATCGATAGACAAACTCTACAAGTTCACGCACTGAAATTTGAAAAGCAGTACTGGAATCTGACATGATATCTCCTAATTTGGCAACAATTGAACGTATGTTCGACTTCTTTATTTTAACAAAAAAACAGAAAAAGAGCCAGTAAAAGCTCTTTTAACTCTATTTCTAAGTTTGGTTGTCATGCTAATGTTATTGATTCAGTGCAACATAGAGCGTTTCATTACTCAATACTTTTCTCGAATAAGAGGTGCTATAAGTTTTGTAAGCAGAATAGTACTTTGATAAGTTACCAGCGCCTCGATTGTATACGGATAAAATTCTCTCGTAATCTGCACCGTAATCGTTCATAAGAACATCCAAAAATTTTATGCCAAGTGCAAGATTGTACTCTGGTTCAAAAATACGATTTGGATCATAGGTAAGCCCTAGCTCTTCGCCGAATGTTGTTGCTAGATATTTTTCGGTTACAGGTATAATTTGCATGTAGCCTCGATCTTGAGACATGCCGACCAAGTCTTTTTCAAAATTACTTTCTACATCTATAATCGAAAGTACCAATGAATACGGGATGTCATAAATATCAGCGTATTTAACTAGTGCGACTGCACTTTCATAATCAAGGGGTGTCGCATCTGAAATTTCTTGTGCTTTTTCTAACTGTGTTAAATCCATCGAATCAAAATCGACAAATTTAGACAACTCTTTGTACTCCTCTACCAAGGGCTGTTGACGTTCAATCGTTTCATTAGCTTTTTCAAGTTCAGTTGATAGACTATCTATCGTTTCTTCTTGTGTATTTATCTTTTGTGTTAATTCCAAATTTGCAGTTTCATAACTTTCTAGTTTTTTATTCGTCTGAACTTGGTTTGTAATAAAGATCCCAACAACCAATAAAAGGATCGTCACCGTACCCAAAATAACGAATGATTTCTTTTTCATGATCTCAACCTTTCTAAAATAATATGAACATAGCAAACGCGCTATGTTCCATCATGACTTTTCAAATTATAACCACAGGTTGAGTCAATGTCAATTAAGAAAATGTAACTTATGTTGTTAACCACTAAACAACTTTGGGAATTGGCTTTTATTTCCACCTTTGAAACTCCTGTAAATGCCCATTTAGAACATACGGTCACTCGAGTGTATCTAATTGTTTTGTAATTTTTATACAAACGAATTCCCATTTATTTACTTTTTAAGCTGTAACCCAATAAAATAGCGAGCTTCAATTGTGTCTGAAGCTCGCTTTTTTTAAGTGTGAATTTTGATTAAAATGCCTTATATTCTATTGATTTTTAAGAAAAGTTACCTCATATAATACAATAAGGTCATATAATGCGGTCCGAGAGGTATTATTAAAAAGGGTTTCCACATCATTAGGACCATAATTTGGATTATAATCGCTAAGAATGGTCTCAATTCTTGTATAAAAGTAACTATCCATTCTTGTTTTTACGATATTTTCAACCGCAATTTTAAAATCATCCTCAGAAAGCCCCTTGTCTAATTTCGAAATTTCTTCCATTAAAGCTTCATGATGCTCTGCTACATCAAATACACGCATCTCATCTTTAACCAACTCTAGGACAATTGCCATTTCTTCAGATGGCGTTTCCTCATAATACTGTGTTTCAGAAGTTTCTTCAGTATTAAGTGTCTTACTTACCACTATTTCCGAACGACTACAGGCTGTAACTGTAAATAGGATAAGAAGTAACATTACTGCCGCTAGTAGTTTTATCCTCATGGTTTAAACCTGCTGTTTTGATATGCTTGCATCTTCATGAGTCTACTGGTGTTAATTTGCGTATTATCTGCTTGCTTATCCTCTGCTTTAATGACTGGTCCTTCTTTCTTTTGAAGCTCATTTATAAGAACACTAATTGTATCAGAAACTTGAGATTGTTTTGCAATTGCATATTTCTTTTTAATTCGCTCGATGTCATTTGATGCAAAAGCCAATATTATGTTTGCTTCTTTATAGCTTATTTTTTCTTCTATTAAATCAATGACTTGATCGACCAAACTATTCGTCTCTTTTTTGCTTACAAAGGATTTTGGCGTTTCATCTGAATCTGATAGAAGATAAGCTGCAAGTTGTCTTCTTCGTTCTGCTTCAGAATCTAATTCGCTTTCTCTACTATTATTGTGAGCATCGAAGACTTCTACATCGCTTTCGTTTGACTTAAAAAAGCCTGGCTGAAACTCCTCTGTTTCCACTTCTACTGTACGTGTAATCTCTATGGCATCTTCATCACGAACGACATTACTATGTCTTCTGATCGCAGGATGCTTATGGTAGTCATTTGAAAGATAGCCTTTTAATCGAAGGGAATCAAATGCCCTTTTCGCTGTTACAGGTGAACACCCCATTGCACTACCCAGCTCATCTGAACTGAGGTGTGCCTCCTCTTCATCAAGGCTCATCAGCACAATTAGACACATTTTTTCATAAATATCCAAATTCTCATTATTGAATATTTCACTTCTTATGGTTTCCCAAATAGACATATACGCCTCCAAACGCTTTTGAGTTAACACTTTACAAAAATATCACTGAGTAGTTACAAACAAACATCAGCAGCCATAAAAATCTATTAAATTCCAACATAAATCGAATATTCTTACAATTATAGTTTAATCGATTAACTGTATTCTGTGAAAGACTTTTTTACCCTTTTTAATCATTAACTGATCATCCGTAAATGAAGATAAATCTATCATCAAATTAGCATCAGTAACAACTGTCTCTTGTACGCTCACACCGTTTTGTCCGATTAAGCGTCTGCCCTCACCCTTAGATGGTATTAAACCCAACTCAACCATCAAGTCTAGTAGCTGCACTGATTCAGCAAACTTTTCTTTTGGGAACTCAGTTGTCGGTACATTTTCAAGATTATTTCCGCCACCGAAAAGTGCCTTAGCTGCATCTAATGCTTTTCTTGCTTCTTCTTCACCATGGACGATCTTTGTAAATTCAAATGCTAAAATTTCTTTTGCTTTATTGATTTCTGATCCTTCAAGTGCACTTAATCTAAGCACTTCCTCCATTGGTAAAAACGTTAACAGTCTGAGGCAATTTTCAACATCTGCATCTTCTACATTTCTTAAATACTGGAACAGCTCAAATGGTGATGTCTTATCAGGATCAATCCAGACGGCACCCTTTTCAGTTTTTCCCATCTTCTTACCATCACTTGTTAAAAGTAGTTTAAATGTCAAACCAAAGACCTGTTTGCTGTCCATTCTTCTTACAAGGTCTACACCTGCGATGATATTTGACCATTGATCATTACCACCTAATTGCATTTGGCAATCAAATCTTCTTTCTAATTCTAGAAAATCATAGGATTGCATAATCATGTAGTTGAACTCTAAGAAACTTAGACCTTTTTCTAGTCTTTGCTTGAAGCACTCTGCTGTTAACATTCTGTTTACTGAAAACTTGCTTCCAATTTCTCTAATAAAAGGAATATATTCAAGCTTATCTAACCAGTCTGCATTATTGGCAATATACCCTGACTGGCCATCTAAAGTCAGGTATTTCTCCATCTGACGGCGTAAGCCTCTTCCGTTTTCTTCAATGTCCTCAGGTGTCAACATTTTTCTCATATCCGTTTTACCCGATGGATCACCTATTTTTGCGGTACCACCACCTACTAAAGCGATTGGCTTATGACCCGCTCTTTGCATGTGCATCATCACCATAATCTGAATAAAGTGACCTAAATGCAAACTATCTGCAGTTGGATCAAATCCAATGTAAAATGTAACGCTTTCTTTTCCAAGTAGTTCTCTTACTTCTTCTTCGTGTGTAACTTGTTCAATAAATCCTCTTTCCATAAGGATATCGAAAACATTTCTTTTGTCCGTATTTTCTTGCATACCTACCACCTCTTGTCCTCATATTCATACTCTTATTTGCATCCAGACACTTTGTCATTGGATTAAAAACACGTTTTTGGAAAACAAAAAGGGTCCTCCCCGTCAAAGGACGAGAGAACCCGTGTTACCACCTTAATTTACAGCATCAAATTACATACTGCCTCTAAACAGCTAACGCCTGCCACGTGACGATTTCTCGTCAAGGCTCACAAGCCATAATTCAAATCCGAACTTGCTAAGCTTTCACCATCCGCTTAGTCTCTAATTTCAATTTCAAAATTCTACTACTCTTGATCATCACCTTTATTTAATTATTGTAAAGTATAAATAATTTTGATAAGTCTGTCAAGTCTATTATTTTTAGTTTTGCATCCGTTATTACATCAGTGTCTCGACAAATAACGTACGGTCCTTTACCAAATCTACAAACTTATCATTCACTTTCACCGTTGGACGCGTTGGAAAATTCGTATCCACATAGACAATAACGCCTTCAGATCCATCTGATAAGACGACTTTTTTACCCATAAAATACTCTGAAAGTCGCTTTATGAAAACATAGCAAACTTCACCGTCAAATAATTTCCCACTGTACCAGGAGATATAATCCGCAGCCATAAGCGGTGACATCCCCTTTTTATAGGGGCGATCCGTGATCAAAGCATCAAAGACATCGCATACCATGATGATTTTTGCGAAATCATGAATTTGGCCCTCTTTTAACCTTAATGGATAACCAGAACCATCCAGTCTTTCATGATGATGAAGCGCTGCATATTTGATATTTGAAGATACGCCTTTTGTTCTTAATAAAATACTATAACCAAACTGAGCATGCTTTTTAATGAGTTCATACTCTTCCATCGTCACGTTGGTTGGTTTTTTTAGAACGAAATCCGGAATACTTAATTTACCAATATCAAAAAGGAGCCCTGCTTCACCAAGCTCAACCAACTCTTCTTTAGAATATCCCAGCCATTTTCCAATCATAGTTGCCAAAATAGACACCCTCACTGAGTGCTGAAAAGTATAGTCATCATTTTCTTTAAGCTGATTTAAACGCATGAGAACATCGTTATTTCGAATCATATCCGGTAATAAATCTTCAACATTCTTTCGAATTCGATCTAAGTTGAGTTCACCATCTTGCTGAATTTCATCGAAAATAGCGCGTGTATCTTCTATCGTCTTTTCATGCTTAACGTCTATTGGAACATTGCCTTCGCCTGTTAAAACGTGAATTTCCATGTTCCTGTTAACCACGCTTCTAATCGTTGGTTCATAAACATGATCATCTATCTCTGCAAGGTCTTGCTTTAGCTTTTCCAAGTCAAAATTCACATCTGTAATTTTTGCTTTACTGATAATCTTTTCTAAATCGAGCTCAGGAGTTGAATAGGGTTCACCCTCATACTCTAAAATATAAATATCTGTAATTTTCATTTTTTCTAGTAGTGCGATGTGTCTTTGTGTTAAATGAGTTCCTCTGCTTAATAATTCTACAATTCCTTCTGCATCAACTATTGGCGCACCTAAAATCATACCTTCAGTTAATTGATTGTAATCAACTCTTTTCATAACATCACCATCTACTTTCTGTTAGAACTTTCAACTAAGATACTTTACTTTTGAAAAATATGGTTATCATTCCTGGACCACAGTGTGCTCCCACTGCACATCCTAATTGATTTATTATAAACTTACTTGAACCATAAACGGTTTCAAAATGACTTTTTACTTCCAATGCTTCTTCCTCATTTAAGGTATGGGCAATACCGATGATTTGTCGATCCAATTGACTGCCATGATCTCTAATGTATTCGTATAGCTTTGCTAAAAGTTTTTTCTTTCCCTTTGCCTTGTCAAAAGGAACCAATGCCCCTTCTTGTACATGCAAAATAGGTTTGATATTGAGAATATTACCGATGATAGCTTGTGATCGACTAACGCGACCACCCTTTAGAAGATATTCAAGATCATCCACTGAAAATACATGAACCATATTGCCCTTTGTCTGATCGATATACGACAAGATCGATTCAAGATCCGAACCCTCTTCTGCCATTCTCGCAACTTCAATTGCTAAAATGCCTAGCCCAAGTGAGACACACTTGGTATCTACAATGGTCATATTAAAGTTTGGAAATTCTTCTTTAATTGATTCATATGCCAACACTGCGGTTTGATAGGTCCCTGATAATACAGAAGAAAAAGCAAGATAAAGATAATGATCATCTGATTTTGCGTATTCTCTAAACTTATCAAGAAAATGACCGAGTGGAATCTGTGCTGTCTTTACTTCTGATCCTGACTTCATCGCATTGTACAAAGCGTCTGAATCAATTGTGACCCCATCTAAATGCTCTTTTCCATCTATATAGACCAATATAGGTA
>DJWQ01000025.1 GCA_002441045.1 Firmicutes bacterium UBA6226
GCTTCATGCGAAATTCTGACTTCATAGTTTGCTAAAATAGTAGCGAGTAGCTTCAACAAATCAACTTCATCCGTTCGCCAGACTTTTAATTTTCTAACAGAGTCAAAGCCAACAAACCCAAGGCAGGTCTCTTTAAACATAACCGGTATGGTAATAATGTTTTTTATCCCTTGGAAGATTAAGCTCTCTTTTTCAGCACCATCTGGCATAGCTGAAACATCATCATATCGAATACACCCACCATTCATATGAACTTCAACCCACTCGGGAAACTCGGAGAACGGAATATTTTTAAGGACATCAATCTGAGGTAAAATCCCAGCACCACACCATTCAAAAGCATTGTTCATCACTTGATTCTGGACATCGTACTTAAAATAATAAACACGATCGATCTCATAAAACTCTCCTATGCGTTCAAGTAGTTGGTTGATACTATTGCCACTTTGTTCTATTGGATTTCCCATTAATTCGATGGTCATCTCTAACAAGGAAAGCTGTAATCCGGTATATGCGGCAATCTTCTCTTCGTTTTCTACGCGATCACTTACATCTCTGATAATGCTTTGAAAATAGATCGGAACGCCTTTGCTACTTTTAACCAATTCAATATCTATCTCAACAGGAATAATATGGCCATCTTTATGTCGAAATCTTCGTCTATAGATACCAATATTTTCTCCATTAATAAGCCTTTTGAGCATGGCTTGGCTCTCATCTATTTCAGCTGAAAGATCTCTATAGCTTAGACCGACGAGTTCTTCTGTTGAATAACCAAAGATTTCAGCAGCCTTTTGATTGGACACAATATGGTGTCCAGATAGATCCAAAAGAAAAATAGCATCATGACTCCGATCAAATAATGCTTTATATTGTGTTTCTACATCAATCCACTTCATAAAATCACCTTACCTTGTGATATGTACAGATCTGATTAAACTTATAGAGTAACCATGATTATATTAAATAACTATGTTGGTGAATATATACCTATTAATCCTTGAATTATTCCCTAAAAAAGAAAAAAACTTTCACATACGTGAAAGTTTAAAATAAGTGGAGGAATATCTGAACATGAAGATTAAATGTAATTGGCTTAATTGGCTAAAGAATATTGTATCATTTGAGTATCCTTGTTTAATTTATATCCGACATAACCTTTTTCAATCAAGAACTTTTGCTCCATCAAGCTGTCCATTTTAAGTGACTTCGCATTTAAATCATTCCAAGCAGTATCATTGGATATGTCTCTATGCAAAATAAACCGCCACATACCATTTTGTGTCTCGTCTCCATACTTTCTCTTTAGCGCTTTAATGTTTAGTCCTGCAGACATGATATTGTAAAGTGAAAATAGATTATATGGCGATACCGTACAGAGTAGATGTTTCATTTCCATAGGTTCAATTAGTTCTATGGCTTTTGATAAAGTCAACGATTGAAGGCGATTGCCTCTGTACTCAGGATCAACTAAAGTCGTTTCAAGATGTACCACTCGGTCAAGCTCATTCTCAAACAAATGAATGTCATTTCCCAGATTCTTCTTAGAATTTCCTGGAAAACTAATGTATCGATAGGAAATCAATCGATCTTCAGAGTTATACACACCGATGATTAAGGCGCCATTATATAAATCGTCAAGCATTTCAAATTTAGTGTCTTTATATAGCACCTGTTTGTTAGGTAGTCCTTCATAGACTTGATGTTGTAGGTGCATGACACTGTCTATTTCTTTTGCTTCAACCAGTCGCATGGTATACGGCTCTACTTGTCTTGTGGAAGTTTTTCTTTTTACTAAATAACCTTGATTCAAAATCATAGAAGTCCTCCTTTCTACACATATAAAAACATAATATTTATTGTACTGACAACTTTAAACGCAAAGTAAGTTGTCACAATTATACACTAACAACTCACCAAAGTCAACAAGGTTGTTAGTAATAAACATTGTCTCTTTTTCAATAGGTGATATAATAAATTGTAACTATTGAATGTGGAGGTTTTCATGAGCGAACAAGCAACCAGAAGGGTAAAGCCGCCTGAGGTTAAGATAGACGGTAAGACATTTTTAAGAATTCCGATTAAGACACACGTCGTAATGAGAGAGGATGATTTAATCTCTGTGATCAAGCAGTATGCTGGAGAATTAGTTCAGTCAAACGACCTTTTGTTTGTCACTGAAAAAATTGTAGGTATAACGCAAGGAAGAGCAATTCCACTAAAGGAAATTAAGCCGAGACCTTTAGCTAAACTGCTATCAAAATACGTCACTAAAACACCTGCTGGTATCGGTTTAGGTATGCCTGAAACCATGGAGATGGCACTGATAGAATGTGGTATTCCTAGAATTCTATTTGCTGCTGCAGCCAGCGCCGTTACAAAACCCTTCGGAAAAAAAGGGGTTTTTTATGATATCGCTGGATATAAAGCGACCTCTATAGACGGTCCGACACCAAACACACTTCCACCTTACAATCAATACGTCGTATTAGGGCCAGCGCGTCCAAATGAAGTTGCCAAAGAGATTAGCGATGCACTCGGTGGTGTTAAAGTAGCGGTTGTGGATATTAATGATTTAGCGGGTGCTATCCTCGGCGTTTCTCATAAGGACATCGACAAGAATCTTATGGTGCGTATTCTTAAGGATAATCCACTTGGACAGGATCATGAACAAACACCACTCGGTATCATTCGAGAAGTCTAATCCATTAATTCAAAAAAACTCTGGAAATCACATCCTTAGATTTTACTACACGTAAAATATAAAGACGGCCCACCATCAAAAGATAGTGAGCCGTCTTATTATTTAAATGAATGATACAATGGTTAACTTTGAAAATTATGCCTCTTCAGCCGCTACTCTCGCTTTACCTTCTGAAGCTGCTTTCATAAGGAAGTATGCAAATGTGACTACTGCAACCCCGATACCCACTGGAAGACCAATGCTCTCAGACATTTTAAGACCTTCTGGTGCTACGATGATATACGAAGTGACTACTGCAGTCATAAAAGTTGCTGGAAGTGAAGCAATCCAGTGTGGCTTTGCATTTTTATATAGATACGTCGCAGAGGTCCATAAAACGATGGTTGCTAAAGTTTGATTGGACCATGCAAAATATCTCCAGATAATTGTAAAATCAATGAAGCAAAGTGCAATACCCACTGCAAATAAAGGTACAGCAATTAAAAATCTGCTTACAAGTTTGTCTTGTTTAAAATTCATTGCATCTGCAATGACGAGTCTCGCACTTCTAAATGCTGTATCACCAGAAGTTATCGGTGCTGCTACAACACCTAGTACCGCTAAGATACCACCGAATGTGCCAAGTAGTGTCGTAGAAATGTCGTTGACAACTACAGCTGCAGGACCTGCTGCTGCAAGTGCTTCAGTGCTACCATAGAAGCTCATAGCTGCTGCAGCCCAAATTAATGCAATAACACCTTCTGCGATCATAGCACCATAGAAAACGCGTCTGCCTTCTTTTTCATTTTTCAAGCATCTTGCCATAATTGGTGACTGTGTTGCATGGAAGCCACTGATGGCGCCACATGCTATTGTAATAAACAAGAATGGGAAGATTGATTTTTGTGCTGGGTGAAAATTTTGGAAAGAAATTTCAGGAATTGTGTAGCCACCAAGTAGGATACCACCCATGATGCCTACGCCCATGATAATAAGTGCAGCACCAAAGATTGGATACACTTTTCCGATGATTTTATCAATTGGTAAAATGGTTGCAAATATATAGTATAAAATAATTAGTGCTAAGAAATAGTATTTATTGATGCCTGTCATTGTTTGTAATAAGCCTGCTGGTCCTGAGATAAATACAACGCCAACGAGAACTAAAAGAACCACTGAGAAAACTCTCATCACCTGTTTTGCGCTTAATCCAAGATAACGACCTACGATTTCACCTATGGTTTCACCACTGTGTCTAACCGATAACATCCCTGAGAAATAATCGTGTGTTGCACCTGCAAAGATCGAACCTAAAACAATCCATAGAAATGCAACTGGTCCCCACAACGCACCTGCAATTGCTCCAAAGATCGGTCCAAGACCCGCAATGTTTAAGAATTGAATGAGAAAAACGCGTTTCCAATCCATCTCTACAAAATCGACACCGTCTGCTTTCGCCGTAGCAGGTGTCTCTACCTCTGGAGAAATACCGAAAATACGCTCAACTACTTTAGAATAAATAAAATACCCCGCCAATAACGCCACTATTGACAACAAAAATGATACCATATAAGACGCCTCCTTATCCTTAATAATGAATCGCCCTCATCGTATCATCTTTTTGTTACGTTTATGATGTTTTTAGATTTAAATGCAAAAATCCATACTTTAAATGCAAAAAAACTCAGTTGATATTCATTGCTGATTTAAATGTTTTTAAGTAGCTTCTACTTACGGGAATTTCCTCTTTACTACCTTCAATTTTAAGCACCAATGTATTGTTAAAGTAAGGTGAAATTTCTTGGATTCTTGATAGGTTGACGATATAAGAACGATGGGTTCTCATAAAGCGATCACCCGGTAACTTATCCTCCAAATTCACAAGACAGTCATTGGTTTCATAACACGTCTTTTCAGTATAAACCTTTGCTTTATTGTTCTCTACCGAGCAATATAGGATTTCGTCAAAATTGATGAGTAACATTTTTTCACCGATCCATATCGGCAAACGCTGTAAAATGGTCTTTTGTTCCATTGATAGCCTTTGAGGCGCTCGGTCGAGTAGGTGCTTAAGTTTTAAAACCGCAACAAATATACGCTCTTCGTCGTAGGGCTTTAAAAGATAGTCTAATGCACTTTGGTCAAACGCTTTAATCGCATATTCATCATATGCCGTCGCATAAATAACCTGAGTCAACGACCCTTCCTTCTTCAGTTTCTCTGTCACCTGAATGCCCGTCATTTGAGGCATGTCAATATCCATAAAAACCACATCGGGTTCTTCTATTTTTATAAACTTTAGTGCTGCCATCGCGTCGGTAAAAGTGCTCACCACTTTAACATAGCTGATTTTACTTAAGATGTATTCGAGCTCTTGAATCGCCAATGGTTCATCATCGACTAATACTGCTCTAATCACTTTAATTCTCCTCTATTCTTTGATAGGGTATTGAAAATTTAATTTGAGTCCCTTCATTTGGTGCACTTGTTATGTCCAGTTCTCTTCTATAGATGCTCAATAATCGCTCTCTTACATTTATCAATCCAATCCCTGAATTCTCAGAACTCACCTCTGCCGTCTCGTCATTGGATGCCACTGGCATACCCACACCATCATCACTTATGGAGAATAGTACTTCATCTCCTTCACGCTTAATCTCAACCTTTAAATGTCCAGGGCCTTGCTTTTTCTGTATACCATGTTTAACTGCATTCTCAACCAACGGTTGTAATATAAGTGGCGGTAGCTTCAGTGATAGCGCATCCTCTACTGTCATTTCGACATTTAATTTGTCAGGAAATCTCGCCTTTTCGATGTTCAGATACGCATCGATAAAGCGAAGCTCGTCCTCCAAGGGTATAAAGGGTTCGCTGTTTTTAAATCCGTTTCTAAGCACGACGCTTAGTTCTTGTAATAGTGTTCTCGCCTTGTCGGGATCAGTTCGCGTCAAAGACATAATTGCATTTAAGGCGTTAAAGAGAAAATGAGGTTTGATTTGTGCTCTCAGTGCAACCAGCTCTGCCTTTGCACGCATTTCCTTTTGCTTTTCTATCACACCCAGCTCAAGTTGAGTCGAAAAAAGTGTTCCAAGACCTTTGACCAACTCAATATCGGGTTTACTAATGGCATTTGGCTTTGTCTTATAGACCTTAAGCGTCCCTATTGGCTGCTCATTTACCTTTAAAGGGACAACTATTACTGAACTCAAATGACAATTTTCGTGATTACAACCTACCTCTTTAAGGTTCTGTGCCTGCTGTATCAGTCCAGTTTGTAAAGCCTCTTTGGTTTTCTGCGTCCATATCGGACTGCCGTGACTGTGATGGTCTTCTCCAGCGCCTAGGTGAGATAATATTACCTCTGTATCTGTCATTGCGACAGCATCGTACTGCGTCAGTCTAAAGATTATCTCAGATACTGCTTTAGCTGAGGACTCAGTCAACCCTTTTCTTAGATATTGAACGGTTTGATTGGCAATTTGTAAGGACAAATGTGCCATCTTTGCAGAAGCATTTTCATTCTCATCGTAGATTTGTTGAATAAAGTATAGGAACATCCCTACTCCGAGGGCATTTAGGAATGTCATCGGTAAAAATATGATTTTTACCAGAGCGAATGCTTGATCAAATGGGGATGCTAAAAGTAAGATCAATCCCATCTGTATGACTTCAACCAAGATGCCTATAATGAAGCCATCATAGTAACGACGCGGCTTTGCATCCAATCTTTTTTTCGAATAACCTCCGATGATCCCCGCTACAATGGTCGAAACGCCACAAGAAAATGCAGTCAAATCACCACCATCAAAGATTAACATTCGGTGCAAACCTGCGATGATACCAGAAAGCGTTCCCACAAATGGGCCTCCAATAATCCCCGACAAGAGAACTGGTATTGTTCTAGAGTTTGCTACACCACCTGAAATAGGTGTCCCCATTAGCGTCATGAGCACACCCAATAATCCCCAAAAGACGCCATATAGGATTTTCACCCACCAACTGTCCGTCTCACCGGTAACATACTTTTTAAAAAACACCGCTCTGGAAATGAGCAAGGCAAAAACTACGATTAATCCCAGACGTTCAAGAAAACCTATAGAAAGTGCCAAAATCATCATTCAGTGATCCTTTTGTTTGCATATCGTTCAACTCTCTCGATGTTCTCAGCCGCATTGCCCACATACAGGACGACGTCGCCGCTAAAAAACACTAGCTTGGGACCTGGAGAGAGTAATAATTGTCCGTTTCTGTTGATGCCAATGATAGTCGCACCCGTATGCTCCCAAAATTTCACCTCTCCAATGGATTTACCAATGAGATGGCTACCCATTGCCACTTTAAACTCAAGCGGGTGAATGATACCGACATGCTTCATAATAAGCGCTTGTTCTATTAAAGTATCCAAAGTTTCAATCATCGTATCTTCTATTGTACGTTTTTCTTGTATCATTTTACTGATATCTTCTCTCATGGAAAGCACACGGTCTTTTGACTGGCTTTCTTTAATAAAAAGTTCAGCAGATTTTTGAGATTTTATTAGTATGCCACGTTTCTCAATTACCTCAACAACACTTTTTTCCTCAAGTAACTTAAGTGCTCTTCTTATGGTTTCTGGTGAAACGCTATATTTGCCTGATAATGTGGATCGGCCTTTGATTAATTCGCCAATTTTCCATTCTTCATTGAGAATGCTATAGGCGATATCAAGGGCAATTCTTTCATATCTTGCGCTCTTCGTACTGGTATCAACCATGTCAACCTTTGTCATACTCATTATCAATATCCCCTTAAATAATTACATTTATAATGCCATAGCTTATCGCCATTATTACCATACCTGCAATGAAATTACCAATTAAAATCGCTGGAAAAGCAGTTTTAAACCGGATGTCTAAAAGTGCTGCAGCAAGTGTACCACTCCACACACCTGTACCCGGTAGTGGAATCGCTACAAAGATTAACAAGCCTAGAAAACCGTATTTTTTTATATTTTTGCTTTTACTTATGCTTCGAATGCTAAGGTGATCCACCCATTTTTTTAAAATTGGCTTCTGCCTTAAAATTTTAAAAACTGGTTTGATACCTAATAGTAAAATCGGGACGGGTAACATGCTCCCTAAAAAACTCACCACAAAAGCATGAATCGGTGACAAACCAAAGGATATGCCAAATGGAATAGCACCTCTAAGTTCTATGATCGGCATTGCTGCTATTGCAGCTGTCTTAAATTCTGCAGATAAAATTCCAAGTAGTTTTATTATTAAGTCCATATATTGTTCCTATCGATTTTGATGTCATTTAAGCATAGTATAACACAATTTATTATAGTTATCTAAAATTCAATAAAACTTCTACTCAAGTGGATAACTGAGAAATATTATCGTTTATTATTATTCTTTTAGGGTATATGATTATCAAACACTTTACAAGGAGGTCATTATGAAAGAGCTTAATGAAAAATCAAAAGCTAAGCTAGGTGCAAGCCAAACAGAAGCTTGGGCTGATGCAAAAAAATACGAAAGCGAATCACATGTCAACCTTCCATCTGAGATGGCCGTCGAAAACGCGAAAGAATGGGTTGAAGAAAACGAAAAGTAAACCATGAATAGAAAATGAAAAAGGACTATGGCGAATGTCATAGTCCTTCTTATTTACGTCGTTGAGATTTTTATTAAGCCTTATATTTTTAGATAAGATTTAATGACATCGCATGTAACGTCATATTGGCCTGCTGCTTGACCTGTAAATAGAACGTGATCTCTAACGAGCTTTGTGATTAAAACTTCATCATCTAAGCGATATTTTCCAACAAACCTCAAATTAACACACACGTCATGTACTTGTTTTGCCTTTGCTTGAAAGTGATCCAGTTCAAGGTTCACATCCTTTAAATCCCTACATTCAGACATGAGCATTTCGTGAATATAAAGGATTTTTTTGGCCATCATCCGCTTGTTGTGAATGTATTTTTCTTCACCAAACTCTTCTTCTTCTCTATCAATAAAATGAGATAGTAATTCGCATTGTCTTGAGATTAAACAAGGTCCTTTCTCTGGCTCTTTTTCAAATGCCTTTACATGTAATTTTACATTTTGAAATAGAAAGCCCTTGGTTTCTTGAAGTTCATCTTTAAGATTTTGGAGAAGAGGTTCCTTAATTAACGCCAACTTCTCTTTAGTGGCATCTGTCATACTGTCAGAATAACCGTTTTCAAATACATCAATTTCACGAATTAATGAAGTCATGTTAAAATATTTTTTAGAGATATTCTCAATTACCCTATAATCACTTGGCCTAATATTTGGCATATAAAAATAGATTAGAGCCCTAAACTGCCTAATACTCTCCCTAAAATTGTGTATGCTAATGTGATTAAAGCCTGCTTTAATCATCTTTTCCTTTTGCTCATCTATGGCTTCTAGATGCTTTTGCATAATGGCAGATACCCTCTTATCCCCTACCATAGCGACCTCCAAACCTATTAAGAGTTTTAACAATTATAACACGCTAACTCTTCCAATTCCATACCTCGTATATAAATAAATTGCACGCAACTATCATGCCAAAATATACCAAAATGCGATTTTTTTTCAGATTTTACCATAAGTGAGATTGTGGCTAAAAAAAATCCCATAGTCTTATAAAATTCTGACTATGGGACTACTATTTTATTCCCTCTAAGTTACGAGATATCATCTAAGAATTAAAGCCAAAAATATAATGATTAATCAAAATAAAATGCGCTAGGCTTCCTGCTAAGATGAACAGATGAAAAATTTCATGAAATCCAAACCCAGATATTGAAAACTTAGGTTTTTTAGCATAGAAAATTGAGCCGACGGTATATAAAACACCACCGATTACTAACCAAAGGAATCCAGCAAGTGGCAACGCTCTGAAGATTGGTACGATAAAGAAAATGCTCAACCATCCTAAAAACAGATACATACCTGCAGAAAGCCATCTTGGCATATTGATAAAGATTACCTTAGAAATCGTTCCAAAAATCGCTAGCGACCAAACTAAAGCCAATAAAACATATCCTAATGTACCTCTTAAAACTGTCAAGCAAATGGGTGTATATGTGCCTGCTATTAAAACGAAAATCATAGAGTGATCGAGTTTTCTAAGCTTCACTAAAATGGTCTCTTTTTTGCCATTATACCAATGATAAATTGTTGAAGCACTATATAACAATATAATGCTTAATCCAAAAATCAAACCGCTTGCTAAGAAATATGGATTATGTTTAAGTATCGCTTGTGTTACCATAATACCCAATGCCAAAAAGCCGAGTAAAACACCTATAAGGTGCGTAATTGTATTAATAGGTTCTCTCATTTTTGATATCCTCCAATATAGTATCAAATACTACTTGATGTTGTGTCTATATAATATCACTTGATTTACAATGTTGCAATAGGTCTTTATAAAAACTTAATACAATGATATAATCTAACTATATTTTTCTGGAGGTCATATGAAAACACTAAATATGAGTCACCTAACATTCGAAAACCCACACGATGATCGTATTCCTTCAATTCCACTTTATATGGATCAAGTTTTAGATTATTTGGAAGGGATCTTAGCACCGCTTAAACGAACGCCAAACGATACCATTTTTACTAAAACTATGATCAATAACTATGTAAAATCACAACTATTAGACGCTCCTGTAAAGAAAAAATATGATAAAACCACTATCGAAGATTTGATTTTGGTATATCACCTCAAGCAGGTGTTTTCTATTCCTGATGTTGATAGCTACTTGAAGCTATTAAAAACTCAAGAAAATTATTATGATCGCTTTTCACTTATTCAAGACTCTGAAAGAGAAAAGGCACACGCATCGATTGGAAAAGAAATACCACCTGAAAATGCGAGCGCACTATTAACCGCATTGATCGCTGAAATTACAGTAAAAAAGCAGCTGGCTGAGCAGCTGCTAGATTATTTGAATCTAAATACATCCGAAAAGATTAAATTGTCTGAATCCACATCTAACAAAGATACCAAGTGATAGCGGTTGTCTTTTTCATATCTTTTTTCTGTTTGAATACTGGATTCTTCACAGTTGATTATAGCTTTTGACAACTGTCCATCTACGATTACGCTAAAATTCTTTTGATTAAGCGCAATCATTTTATTAGCTATAAGAGTAAGTTGAGACGTCTGATTCAGCTTCATTGAATAACGCTGTTGTTCATCAAGTTGACAGACGTTCATTTTTTGATCAAAATGTCTTAAAAGTCTATGGTTGTTATTGCCCATAATTGCTTCTATCTTTTCAGTAGAAAAACCTCTTTTCTCAAGACCAACTCGAATTAAAGGTACTTTTGATATATCCTCAAGACCAATCGGCATTGTTGCACCATCAAAGTCCGAGCCTAAACCTACATGCTCATAGCCGATTAAATTTGAAATGTATTCGATATGATCTAACAGTGTCTCTAGATTGCTATTTTCATCACCTAAAAAATATCTGCAAAAAACGACATTTACAACCCCTCCGGATTGCTTAATGGCAATTAATTGATCATCCTTTAGGTTTCGAATGTGATTTTTTAACGCATAAGCACCTGAATGGCTTGCAATAATAGGCTCATTTGAATTTTTAACCACATCCCAAAACGTTTTTTCATTCATGTGCGACACATCTATCATCATACCTAAACGATCCATTTCCTTGACAAAAGCATAACCGAGTGGCGTTAATCCGCCTTCCGTTTTTGTGCCATCCTGAAATGCCTCTAACGTTCCTTCACCAATTGCGTTTGAATAGTTCCATACAGGTGCAATCGCTTGAACACCAATATGAGCGTACTGTTTCAAAAGGAATAAGCAATTGTCCTCTGTTAGGCTATATGCACCTTCGATTGTTCGAACACCTACCCTTTTATTTTGTAAGAGTGCTTGATTCAGTTGGGTAAAGCCTCTATAAATTTGAAAACCCGTTTGTGTATTCTGCTCTAATTCTTTAAGCGCATTGAAAGAAGCACAAATTCTATGCTGCGCCAGCTCTACATCACTTCCATCTTCTGAAAAAGCTGCAAAATATGCAATATCCACATTTCCTTGCCTCATCTTTGGTAGGTCGATGTGAAAATCCGTGTCAATTGAGAGATCTACTTCTGGTTCAAAGGTTACTTCATTTACAGCTTTCATCAACGTATCATTATGGGTATCGATTACAACAGATCTCATGGCAACACCTCTTTCTGAGCATAATATTAACACATATGTATATAAAATGTGGATATCCTCGCACTTATGCACAGGTTATCCACATTTTTTGTGAGTTTTGTCCTATTTTAAATTAAGTTATACAAGAACATCCAAAGCACTATAAATACCCCTAATACGGATTGTATTTGATAGATGCCAATCGATAGTCTCGACCATCTAAAGTCTTGCTTTGCTCTGCTAATCATTACAAGAGACGGAATGGTAAGCAATAGCGTTGCAATTCCAAAAAATCTTGCACCATTTACTGCATCATTGATTCCATAGATGACATCCCAAATATCATAAGTCATAGAAATCACCATAATGAATATTAGAACGCCTGATACGGATAAACTATGAAGTAGTAGTACAACTCTTGGTGTATCGTGAATTCGATTGACCTTCATATTAGACCATCTAAATAAAATGGTTAATAGGGCAAGTAAATTGCATAGTCCCATCAGAACCAATAAAGTTACGGATAAAATGATACTTTCAAACATAGAGGTACGCTCATAAATGGTATTACCGATAATGAGATATTCTAACTGACCTTCATCATCCGTCCTAAATTCAGCATAATTATCGCTATCTTCACTATAAAACACGGTTTCACTAATCGGTTGATACATATCGCCTGCTATTTTAAGCTTCTGATCTTCACTGTTAATTCTGATTTGATGAATAATTCTCGTAAGTTTTTCAAGGGTATCTTCTGAAGCATTGACTGGACTATAAGCACCTTCATATTTCGTTAAATCTGATATTTCAAAAGGCGTGTAGGTATCCTTCTGATCAACATTTTGAATAAAATCACTTAACACAGCATTGGTTAAAGCTTCTCTTGCAGCGAGGCCATTTGAATTATAGGTTATGAAGAGCCCTAAATTCAAATCAGGAATAATCAGCATCCTTGAGTTTGAGCCAGGAACGCCACCGTCGTGGATAAAAGCCTCATACTTGCCATAATGAACTACAGTAAACCCAAAACTTCTTCCTAAAACCAATGCATTATTGGCAACTTGTCTGGTCAACATCGCATTTTTTATATCATCATTTAGTGCCTCGGAAGTCATCAGCTTTAGAAACCGCGTCATGTCTTGTGTCGTAGTTAAAAAATCATCCGATGGTAAAAATTTAGTCATAAATTGACGCATTGGCGTTTTTTGACCACCAAAAATTGAGTAGCCTTGAACCAAGGAAGTTCCTAAGGTTGGCTTTTTCTCAAGCAAATTTTTTGATGTCTTCATTTCTAGTGGTTCTAATACATTTTGCGCGACATAATACTCATATCGCTCACCTGAAATTGACTCTATTAAAACGCCTGCTATTATATAACCTACATTAGAAAATATGGTATAGTCATCTTTAGGAACGATGGCTTTTATTTTGTGAGTATCAAAAAACGTTTTAGCTTGCTCTGAAAAGTTATTGTGTAAACTTTTCACCGGATCTTCTGGATAGGCAGAATCAGCTTTTATCATCGGTATTCCGGTGGTATGTGTTAATAGATTTCTAAAGGTAAGTGTGTTAATTGCTGTATTATTCTTGAGAGAATCAGGTAGATAATCTGCGATGGGTGCGTCAAAATCAATACCTTTGTCCTCTAACAAATTAAGTAAGGCATAGGTGGTTAAAACTTTAGAAATAGAACCCGTTTGTACTACAGTGAGTTCAGTATCCATCATCGTCTTGGACAATATATTTGATTCTCCAAGTGCATACTCATAGAAGGTTTGCCCCTCTTTTACAACGGTCACCATAACACCTGGAATATTATAATTGATCATCTCAACATTTACTTTATGACTTAATTCATCGGTATCTATTTCTGCAAACGCAGGCATCGACAAAAACAGAAAACATGAAAGTATGAGTGCGATTACTTTCTTCATAGACTTACCTTTCTTTTACGATTCTATATAATTTCCCAACTTTATCTCTATAAGTCAAGTCGAGATTAATGTCTTGCCCTATTATCAAACCTTCACTTTCGATAATTCCTTTAACCGTTTCGTAAGCAAGATCTGGGAAGTTGTTTTCTTTACTTAAATGGGCTAAGAGAATGTTTTTAACACTTCCAAATTCTATGAGTTCCCTAGCAATATGCCCAGCATCTTCATTGCTTAAGTGGCCAAACTCACTTAAAATTCTTCTTTTAAGATACATGGGATAAGGGCCAACTTTTAGCATCTCTATATCATGATTGGATTCAATCATCAACAAATCACAGTCTTTAAAATGTTCTATCACTTCGTCACTAATTGCGCCTAAGTCTGTTGCAATCCCAATTTTGCAACCATCATGATGGAACGTGTAGCAAAGTGGATCTACAGCATCATGGGTAATTTTAATCCCTTTTACTCTAATATCCCCAATAAGTATGTCATCAATCGTTTCAAAAATGTGTAAAAGTGATTCATCTACTTGACCCACTTTATCACTTAATACCTCCCATGTTTTTCTCGTCACGAACAGAGGCAATTTATAACGACGCATCAAAACACCCAGACCACTGATGTGATCTGCGTGTTCGTGAGTAAGTAAAATCCCGTTAATATCATAGATACTGACATTAATCGTTTCCAATGAAGTTTTTATATATTTACCACTCATACCAGCATCAATTAGTAGCTTGGTGGTTTGTGACTCGACAAATTGACAGTTGCCAGAACTGCCACTTGCTAATGAACAAAATGATAATGGCATATTTTCCTCAGTAATGAGAGCATTTACTTCTGAATCGCATTCACGTGAAATTGTTGACCCGATTTCAGTACGATTTTATAGTATGGTAGTGCTTCCCCCATAATAAGGTCAGATACCAACAAACTCTCGTCATTTAATTTATAGATAAGCGTCATTTCTACGATACGATCGCCAGCTTCAATATCTGGTAATATACTGTAGAGCACCTTATCTACGGAAATTATATCATACTTCGTTCCCTGGGTTATAGTATTCTTAAGTATATTTTCACCCTTAAGTCCAATAATTTCATCATTATAAAGCCAAATCATCGTCTTTGACTCTTCAAATCGATAACCATTAAAAGATTTGTAAAAAGAAATCAAAGTGTAGTTACCTAATGTTGATACCTCATAAGCATCATAAAAGAGTGGATAGTCTATGGCTTCAAGATATGTCTTTGCTAGCGTCATTTTTTTCAAACGCTCTTCTTCATCCGATGTTTGACGAAACTGCGATAAACTTGAAACACTATCTTGTTTAACGCGACTTGAATGATTGTTATCATAATAGAGCAATTGTGTATCATCAAAAAATAGAGTGTGCGTCTCCGTTAAAAACGAATCGCTTTGAACAGTATAACTATCACCTAATATCTTACCAATTAAAGCGACATTAAAGGTTTCCAATTCAACATTTGCAGACAATGTTGATTTAGGAAATTCTAAAGCAATTTGACTCACATCGATATTTTTGTTTTTATAAAGTGCAATAACATCTGATAAGTTGTTTTCATTATCAAGCTCGTATTGATTCTGCTCTTTAATATAAGCAAATCCCAATATCAAATTTGTTATGATCAACATACCGATGAGTATCGTTTTAATCTTTGGCCAATCCATATCTACCTCAATTTTAATACTTATAGGTTTTAATCAACTTACTATCATAGGCATTGAACAAATAGATTCTATCCGATATTCTAAGTTGCCATGCGGGCTGCATATAAGTTATATCATCGTTTGTCTTCTGCTCTATATAAGTCAATTCTATGCTTTTAATCTCACTAATCATAGGATAATATTGGTCAAATACACTTGTTGTTGGATTTGTAATCCCTTTGTCCTGTAGATAATAAACACTCAATTCAACCATGTTATTATAGATACAATCATCTATTGTTGCCAGTCTTTCAATAGGTGTACCACTTAGGCCATATGCGCCTGCAAATGATTTTACATTTTTATCAATTGAAACAACTTGCCCCTCACGTACGACGATCGTAATCGGATAATCCTTTGAAGATAACCTTGCAACTGCCAATTGATTTAACTTATAGTTAAAATAAAAAGTATAAGTGTTGGTTTCAGCATCGAACTTATAATCAGCCAAGTAGATTCCCTCAGGCATAGCACCAAAGCCTTCTAGTTTGCCTGCTGCAAATGAGAGTGACTGAACAAAATTAATTTTCTCAGAGAGTTTAGCATCAAATTTTCTTCTATAGATGATTTCACCCGTCTGAGTAACAGTTAACGACTTATCACCATAACCATACATTAAAACAATTGAATCGTTGACATCCTTGAGTTTTTTTACAAAGTCCAATCGATTTCCAAACACTGCATTAGTAAAAGCAGAAATGTCTTGATTAAAAAAAGCGTCGTCTGTACGCACTTCGTTTTGAACCTTTATTGCTGAAGTAATCGAATTATACTGAACTGGAATCAGAACATAGTTAAGTGTGTTATATGTCTCATCTAGTATATTCGGCAAACTGTAGCGATCATTTACTTTTCTATACTCCACTGGTTCTTGTGCTTTTATAACCTCTATTAGTGCACCCACGTCATGCTTCATGGTTTTATGCTTTAATAGATAGTATTTATCATTTACCTCATCAAACAAATATAAAGAGCGTACATTACCCTCTCTAATCAAATATTCTCTCGGTTTTATATTTGCTATTTCATCCCCTAAAACTTCATCAGAAAAAACACTATAAAATTCAGATATACTCAAGCTAAATGGCATCTTTATCATTAAACTATTTTCTGTAAATGCCTTTGTATAATCTTTTTCAGTAATTTGCTCCACTGATTCATAGTTGACGAAAGTGCTTAGGATAAATGGTCGCACCTCACTCCAAATACTCTCCTGTAAATCTAAGTCATACACCTTTGTATATGATAGACCCCCAAAGCTAACAGAATAACTTTGGGGGTTTATATACGTTGAGAGCTTTGTGGATGCTACTTCTGCCTCCTCAGACTGCGCTTCGCTTATCAATCCATTAAAGAGATTAACTCGTGTTAGCAACAATGAAGAAAGAATGAGTAAGATCAGCAGAACGGTCTTAAAACGTTCTTTAACCACGTGCATCTTTGGTTCCTTCCTAATTTGTTTTAGTTGTCGTTAATGGCTCTAATTGAATAATAGATCCTTCCCTATCAACCACTTCAAATGTAAACTCTTTTATAAGCTGTGACGCTTCATCTAAAAATCTAACTTTATAAGTACCATTGTTCAACTTACCAATAAGCTTAGAATAACTTAGTCTATCAATTTTATCAGAAATTATTTGCTTCTCAAAGAGTTTTGAATATTGAACTTGTAAAGTTGCATATTCTTTCTTTAAGTCTACTAAAGCACTTTTTAAGTTCGTCCACTTGGTAAAATCTTTTTTAGCTTCTTCAGTAAGTTTAGAAATGGCTTCTTCATTTCCTACAATTAGATCAAATCGGTATATCTTATTAATTGTAGCGATTTCATAATTATGTGAAAGAATTAAATCTTTAACTTCAAAGAAACGATTAATGACTTTAATTTCAGTTGAATAATCTTCAGAGTAGCTTGGAGAAGCTGTACTATAGCTGGTATTGTATTGAACGGTACGATCTAATTCACCGACAGCTCCTGAAGACAACTTCATCACTGATACATTTAGATCGGAGCCCAATTCATTGACAAATGGCAGTTTATTTTCTATTTTTACAATAGACAAGATAATCGGCTTATCAGTCAAATCTACATCTAAATTGGTAATATTGACCATTACAACCACTTGTTTATCGTTAGTTATTCTTTCAGAATTTGGTTCTGAGATCAAAATTTGATTTGCTTCAACCGGATGATTGGTTGCAGCAAAGCCCATCTGGCCTCCCAACAGTATTAATATTCCCAGTAATAGTATACCAATTCCCTTGCGCATGTGACGCTCCTCCAAAAAATAGAATCAACAGGGTCAAATTACCCACATTAGTATTATACACTTTTACTATTACAATACCATTACATAGGTTTTAAAATGGCATTACACCTTGTTTACAAATATGGTAATGAAATTGTTACTTTAGTCCCAACATTTACCTCTGAATCAATACGAATTGAGCCCTGATGTGCTTCAACAATTTCTTTGGCAATTGAAAGTCCAAGACCAGTTCCGCCATGTGCTCTTGATCTTGCCTTATCCACTCGGTAAAATCTTTCGAAGATGCGATCTAGATCTTCTTCCGGAATTCCCATTCCAGAATCTGAAATGACGATATCAAAGGTTTCATCTGAGGCACCGGGTCTTAATTGAACTTCTATTTGGCCTGCAGACTGTGTATATTTTATTGCATTAGATAAAATATTGAGCACCACCTGCTCAATCTTATCTTTATCAAAATGACACTCAATTGGTTCTAAATCATATTTTTTTATAATGGTTTGTTTCTTTTGCTCCGCTGTCATTTGAATTTTTAATATACAACTATCCATAAGTCTGGTAATTACATAAGGTCCTTTTTTAAGTTTTATGGAATTTGAGTCAAAATTACTGAGCTCTAGTAGATCGCTTACCAAACGAGACATACGATCTGCCTCTGTATTAACCACTTCTAGAAATACTTTTTGCATTTCAGGATCATCCACACGACCTTCAAGAATGGTTTCTGTATAGCTCTTAATGGACGTTATTGGTGTTTTTAACTCATGGGAAACGTTTGCAACAAACTCACGTCGCATATTTTCAAGTTTGTGTGACTCAGTAATGTCTTGAAAAACAAAAACAATCCCTACTCTGTTTGAATGTTCGTCCTGGAAAGGCGCGAAATTCACTTTTAAAACTCTACCATTGACGGTCATGTTTTTAGTACCGCCATCTCGACAAGAATTATAAATGGATAACAAATCACCTATAACATCATCATCTATAAAGCTTTCTCTCATTAACAGATTAAGTGCTTTAGGATTAGAATGAATGATTTTACCTTCTGCATTTATAGCGATTAGACCATCCTCCATATAGTTGATTATGGCCTCTAGTTTACTCTTTTCTCGTGTGATTTCACTAATACTCCCTTTCAGTTCACCAGCCAAAAAGTTAAAGGAGCTCGATAGCATCCCTATTTCATCCTCTGACTTAATATCGACGAACTGATTAAAGTCACCTTCTGCCAACAATGTCGCTTTTTTAGTAACTTCATTTATAGGATCTGTAATGCTTTTTGAGATAATAAATCCAAGCACAATTGTAACCAGTAGTGATGTTAATATTGCTCTAAAGATAATAGTTCTTGCCATACGGATCGATTCATAAATATCCTTTAAGTCGTATCTAAGATAGATAATTCCTAACTGTTTGCCATTCTTTATGACAGGATATACTTTATCCTTTGTTCGAACGGAATCGCTAATCTCTACATTTTTCTCAATCGTACTGCCATTTAGGCCTTGGATCACTAAACTATCATTGAGTATCTCTGTGATATTTCGATTAATGTCTTCTGTGCTCGTCGCAATAATATCATGTGTTTTAATGTCGATAATGAACATTTCTTCTCTAAGTCCAATATCCACATGGCGATCTAATGTTTCTTGAAGCTCAGCACTAACAGTCGTAAGATCATCAGCTTCTATTTTAGAAAGTTCTGACTGCATAATTTGTGCGATATCATCTAGTCGATTCGAAACAACATTTAGGTTGTAATCCTCAAGCGATTGGACGATAAAAATACCTGAAATAATCATTGCTGTAAATACCAAAAGAAAATATATAATTGTAAATCTAGAGCGGATACTCTTTAACATATGCCTCCACTAATGGCGTTTAAAGTAATACCCTACGCCTCTCTTAGTCATAATATAAGTCGGCTCACTGGAGTCGTCTTCCACTTTTTCTCTAAGTCTTCTCACCGTAACGTCTACCGTTCTAATATCTCCAAAATACTCATAGCCCCATACATCTTTCAAAAGTTGTTCACGCGTAAAGATTTGATTGGCTTGTGTCGCTAAAAATTTTAATAGCTCAAACTCTCTTAAAGTCAGCTCTATGACACTATCTTCTTTTAAAACTTCATAACGATCGAGATCGATTTTTAACTTACCGGCAGAGATAACATTGTTACTACCTGAGTTTACCTCAACATCAACCAGAGCTAATCTTCTGATATTTGCCTTTACTCTAGCGATCAACTCTCTCATCCCAAAAGGCTTTGTGATATAGTCATCTGCGCCAAGTTCAAATCCAAGCACTTTGTCAACTTCTTCTTCTTTAGCCGTTAACATAATGATTGGCATATTAAACGACTCTCTAACGCGTCTGCAGACTTGAAAACCATCTAATTTTGGTAGCATAACGTCTAAAAGAATCAAATCAGGTTGAAATTGATAAACTTTTTTTAACGCTTCTTCACCATCATAAGCGGTTTCAATTTCATACCCTTCTTTCACTAAATTGAATTTTATAATATCTGATATTGGTTTTTCGTCTTCAACTACTAGAATTTTCTTATTCATACTTTGCCTCCCGCATTTATTTGGACTGGAGCTAGTTATAGCTATGGCATCATACTTATTTTATCTGATAAATAAAAAAAAAGCGAGTCTTTGACTCGCTTTATCATTAAAACTTAACATAATTTCTAGGATTTTGTGGAACGCCATTGATTCGCACTTCAAAGTGAAGATGCGGTCCCGTACTATTTCCAGTATTACCACTGTATGCTATTGTTTGTCCTTGGAATACTTTCTCACCTTTGCTCACAAGCAATTTGCTATTGTGTGCATATAAGGTTGTCATATTGCCACCATGATCGATGATGATATAGTAACCATAAGAACTTGAATAACCTGAATAAGTGACAACGCCGCCATCAGCAGCCTTAATACTCGAACCCACACTCATTGCTACGTCGATACCTGTATGTCTTCTATAAGATCGCCATACACCGAACTCAGAAGAAATAATGCCTCTAGAAGCTGCTGGATATGCTAAAACACCAGTACCCATTCTTGGCGGTGGATCTTTAGTACCTTTGTAAACGACTTTTGTTTGTGGTTCAGAAATGACATTTTCTGAAAGAATAGTTCTTCCAATTTCTCTGCCATTTTCTTTAATGACTTCTGCTACGACTGCTCTTTCACCATAAACACCGTTAACTTTTGTTTTTGTCTCACCTTTGTAAAGCGAGCTTGAATCTTCATATTGAACATCAAACGCGATTGAATCGCTATAACTTGCTTCTTCAACAGTACAAACGCTGATAATTGGTTTTGGTACAACTAATGAAATCTCTTGACCAATCTGCAACGTTTCAGCTTTAACATCTGGATTCGCCTTTTCAAGATCATATGGTGATATGCCATAATATTGAGCAATTACCCAGTAGTTTTCACCTTTTGCTACTACGTGTTTCTTTTCTTCCTTAGTTCCTTTAATGATGTATGCAAGTGCATCTTCCACAGTATCATACGCATCAAAATCCATGATATCTACTTGAGCCTGCTCTACTCTAACATCCTCCGAGAAATAAGCATCCTTGATTACAGAGCCTTCAACCTTTGTATACGTGGCTTTTAAATCCTCTAACACTTGATTGGCTTCTTCTTCCGATTTGAAATTCGCAATCGGTTGATCGTTGACGAGAATTTGATATGCCTTTACCGAAGCAAAGCTTAAAACTTTAAACTCTGGTACGCTGACAACCTCTGTCGATAATGCTGTCGTATTTACATCAGCCTGAGCTGCCTCAGTTGGTAATGCACTCTGTGGAATGCTAACGATGTGCTCTTGTGTTTGCTCTGCTACCAAATCATTGTTATTTGAAACATTTGATAGTAGCGAAAAACCAACAATTGCGACTGCAACCAGTGCAGTTGCTCCTGCTACATAGTACTTGTAAGGTTTGATGAACTCCCAACCTTTCGTCGTACCCAGTTTGACTTTTGTCATCAGTTTGTCTAGTTTTATATTGAACTGCTTTGTATTCTGCGTCTTTTGGATTGAACTCTGGGCTTTGTCACCTTTGATGAGCCCGCTTATTTTAGCGCCTGCGTAAAAAAATGGATACAGCACAACAGCTACTGCTTTGGCTGCATTTTCACTAAGAGTGATTTTTTTTGAGTCGTTTTTTACGTAGTACTTGGCGCTGGGTTTTTTGTAAACGTGCTTATTAGTGACTTTTTGTCGTTTTTTCCCCATCCTATACTCCTTTAGTAACGGCTATTTCAATGGTTCTCTCTCTTTGAAAGTTAAAAATACCTCTTTCATTATAGCACAAGAAATACAAATGATAAATTAAAAATTTGTCCCTTATAGGAACTTTGCCACAATACTACTATATCTATCCATATTTTATAACAAAACACCCATATATAGTAGAAAAAAATTCGAAAAATTTTATTTTTTTGTTATTTTCATTAGGACCTTCGAACTAAGTGAAAATTATATCTGATACAGCTTGCTATTCAATGTTATAATAAGGATTACCAATCACTATTAAGGAGTGCAATATGAGTTATTATAGAAAACCACCGATTTTTGATCTCGGCGAACTCAATATCGAGAACCTTTTCATAACGGACTTTATGCCGCTGGCAAGTGGTACTTATGTCAAGGTCTATCTGCTCGGTTACCTGTTTTCTAAAGACAGCGAGCCTCAGTACGATCACAAAATGCTCGCTTCCATGCTCTCTCTGCCACTCCAAGATGTTCATGACGCATGGCAATACTGGGAAAAGCAAGGCATAATTAAAAGACATCCTCTAGAAAATTCAAAAGATTACGAAGTTGAGTTCTACTCACTCAGATCCCTATATATAGAAAATACATTTGCATCTGATAACAAGTCACATGCAAAAAAGAAAACTAAAACTACCCCCTCACCTATCATAGATCAGACTTTCAAACGCTTAACTGAAGACATCGAAAAATTGATAGGGCAGCCTTTAACCTTTAAAGATGTGAGAGACATCAACGATTTTTACGACAATTACACACAAAAAACAGCATTGATTTTAAAGGCATTTGAGTACAGCTACTTAAACAAAGGTATACGTAAAACCAATTACGTTAAGGCGACACTTGAACTGTGGCTGAAAAATAATCTTAGTACACCCGAAGAAGTTGACGGTTGGCTCAACATCTCTGAGGCTAGACAAACCGTTTATAAAGAGGTTCTAAAGACACTTGGCGTTCGTTATAGACAGGTCTCTGCTTCAGAAGCAAGTACCATTGACAAATGGCTCGATGAATACGGTTGTCCGCCCGAAGATCTAGTTAAGATACTCTTTGAACTTACTAAAAAAACGTTGAATCCAAATTTCAATTACATCGACAATGTGCTCAGCAGTTTAAAAAAATCTGGTTCGGTTACCTTCAATCAATTCGAAAGACAGAACTCAGAGTTTAGCCAAGCGAAATCCACTGGTGAGACTAAACCAAATCGAAAGAAGAACTATACCATTGAAAAAGAATCCAGTTACTCAGAAGAAGAATTAGAAGCACTTTTGCTTAACAAAAAACCATCTAGGGGGAAACAATAGATGTCATCCTATCAAGATATACTTGAAACCTATCGCATAACGCGTGAACAGCGTAAAGCTGAGAGAAAAGAAAGAAAAAAAGAACTCTACGCATTGATACCGAGACTTGCTGAAATTGATCTGGAAATGAGTCAAATTGGCTCTCAAATTAGCCAATCCATTTTAAAGAATCCCGTTCATGCAGAGCAATTATTAATAAAGCTCAAGCGTCAACTGGAATCTTTAAAGAGCGAAAAAGCAGTCCTACTGACTGATCACAACATTCCTGCAAACTATCTTGAAATTCAGTATGTTTGTAAAAAGTGTAAGGACACAGGATTCACTGAGGAAAACGTGCGATGCACCTGTTTTACGCAGAAATTAATTAACAAAGCATATGAAATGTCAGGTATCGAACAACAACTAGAAAAGCAAAACTTTAATCACTTTAGACTTGATGTATTTTCAACAGAAATACTCCCAAAAGAGCAATTGACACAACGTGACAACATGAAAAAAAACCTCTCTGAAGCAGAAAATTTTGTCAAAGAGTTTCCAAGTGGACACAACATGCTCTTCTATGGCGCGAGCGGACTGGGCAAAACCTATCTGTGCAACTGTATTGCTAAGGCATTGATAGACAAAGGCTATTCCGTCATCTATCAAACGCCATTTACCATTATCAACATCATCGAAAAAAAGACCTTTACTGAAAAGGATAATCCCTTGATTCAGCTTGCTTATTCACAACTGTTCGATGTGGATTTGTTAATCATCGATGACCTTGGAACAGAAACTGCAAATTCATTTACCATAAGTGAATTCTACAACATTATTAACACTAGAATTCTCAATGAAAAAAGTACAATTATTTCAACAAATATCAAACTTTCTGAAATATCGAGCTTTTATAATGATCGTATTGATTCAAGAATTAAAGGACACTATGAACTGTTAAAATTCTTTGGTCCAGATATACGATGGGAACATTGAGTGAATGCTTATTGAAAATCATTGCTACTTACTTAAAGATCATTGCAGCCTAATAAAAAGGAGATGCCTTTAAACTATCAACATAGTTTTTAGCATCTCCTTATTTTAATTGTCATTTCTAGAGCATTTATCAAATTCACTTATACGTCTGAACCAATTAATAAATTTCGCCTCTAATAATCGTTTGACTTCTTTTTGGACCAACTGAAACGATCTTCACTGGCACACCAGTTAACACTTCAATTCTTTCGATGTAATTCTTAGCGTTTTGAGGTAATGCATCAAAGGTTTCACATTCGGATAAATCTTCACTCCAGCCTGGAAGGGTCTCATATATTGGCTCGCATTTACCTAAGATATGAAGACTCGCAGGGAAATTCTCAATGACTTCATCACCATACTTGTATCCCGTACAGATTTTAACTTCTTCAAATCCTGTTAAAACATCCAGTAACATCAACGCGATACAAGTCATCCCGTTCACACGCGCAGAATACTTAACAACTACTGTATCGAGCCACCCACATCTTCTTGGGCGTCCAGTGACTGTACCAAACTCTCTACCTGCAACTCTAATTCTCTCACCGATTTCATTATCCAGTTCAGTTACAAACGGGCCTTTACCGACTCTTGTCGTATAAGCTTTTGTAATACCAACCACTTCACCGATTTGATTTGGACCGATACCAGAACCGATTGTAAATCCGCCTGATGTTGGATGAGAGCTGGTTACATAAGGATAAGTACCATAGTCAAGATCAAGCATCGTACCTTGAGCACCTTCAAGTAATACTTTTTTACCTTCTTTAAGTGCGCCAAACACAACAAGAGAAGTATCAGCAACAAAAGGTTTAACACGTTTTGCGTACGCGTTGTACTGTTCTACTAATGCATCTGCATTTAAAGGTTCACCACCATAGATTTGCGTAATGATTCTATTTTTTGCTTCTATTTGCTTTCTAAAAAGTGGCTCAAAAACTTCAGGCTCGATGAAATCGCAGATTCTAATGCCACTTCTTTCCACCTTATCCATATAAGAAGGACCAATACCTTTTTTGGTCGTACCAATCATGTCAGCGCCTCTTGCTTCTTCAGAAAGGCGATCAATTTCTCTATGATATGGGAAAACCACATGTGCTCTATCAGAAACTCTTAACGAATCCGTCGAAATGCCTTTTTCTCTTAATCCGTCAATTTCCTTTAAGAAACCTTCTGGGTCGAATACAACACCATTTCCGATTACGTTAATTGTATTATCATTTAATATCCCCGATGGAATCAATTGTAAAGCGTACTTCTTATCGCCAACAACCACCGTATGACCTGCATTATTTCCACCTTGACCTCTAACGACAACATCAGCATCCTTAGATAAATAGTCGATAACCTTACCTTTTCCCTCGTCGCCCCATTGAGCGCCTACAATGACAACTGTTGACATAACAACACTCCTCTTCAATCTATATTTGACTTTGACGGTGCAAAGTTTAGTGCATTTTTGTCCATAGTCATAGTAACAGACTCCCTACACGCTGTCAACAATACTCCGAATAATTTTAAAAACTTAATAATTATTATTCGTATTTGAAGGGAATTTATCTTTTAAAAGCCTATCTATGGTAGGATTAACACCCCAACTGCTTTTAAACGCAAGATAATCAGAAAAAGCAATTTCATTTGCCACACCACTACTAACAGCACGTATCAATATATTTTTAGGCGTATGAACCATATCGATAAATTCAAGCATTTGTACCTCATACCCTACAGACTCAAGTGCGAGGGTTCTAAGTGTATCGGTAACAAGCGTTGTAAGTTTATCTTTCACAACACCGTGTTTTAATAGAGGCTGCATATCACGATTTGATAATTGCGAAAAAAGCTCATGCTGGCAACAAGGCACTGCAAAAATAACTTTTGCATTCCAGTTTACCGCTTTTGCTATTGCAGCATCCGTTGCAGTATCACAAGCATGTAAGGACACAACCATATCTACCTTTTCGTGGTATTGATAGTCTTTAATATCGCCAATTTCGAAACTCAATCCTTCATAGTTCAAATCCTTAGCCACTTGGTTACAGAAGTCGATAACATCCTCTTTTAAATCAAGGCCAATGATTTTTACATTCATTCCCTTAACCTTTACAAGATAATAATAGAGCGCAAACGTTAAATACGCTTTGCCGCAACCGAAATCAATAATCGTAGGTGTATCACCTAGTGTTTCGATTACATCAGAAACAAACTCCAGATACTTGTTAAGCTGTCTAAACTTATCGTATTTTTTCTTATACACCTTACCACTTTCATCCATAACGCCAAGGTGAATCATAAAATCACAGGGCGCATCTTCTGGAATTAAATAATTCTTTTTTCTATTATGCTCCACTGTGGTTAAAGCACGCGTCGGTACTGATGACATAACGACGCCTTCTCTTTTTTTATTAAATAAAATTTGATAATCACAAATCGTCGTAAACAGTTGCCCTTGTTTAAAATAAGTCTCAAGCAATTCATATAGTTTATTCCTTGCATCAAATGCACCTAAATTCTCGTGTAAAACTTTCTTATCAAAAACGAACTCAAACTGGTAGAGTAATTCATCTTTAATTTTTACTGGCTTAACATTAACTTTATTAAAGGTCTTTTCTACACCTTTTGTGACATTACTTAACACAGCAAATATCAATGTATTTATATCAAATTCTTTTGTCCAAACATCGTATGTGACTTTACCCATCTTTAACCTACTTTCAAATTTCTTAAAACGGCAGTATTATTTTATAGTTAATCATTAATTTAATCAAGCAATTGATTTGATTTGGGAACAGCATGTATAATAGGGTTAGGTCTTAACTTTGAAACGAGGTGATTAAATGCCTGATTTTTGGAGCCATCACTTAGCTGCTGATGCCGCACTTAAAACCATTCGAGATAAAGGTCCAGTTTGGGATGATATATATGACAATTTGTATTATCTTGGCGCGCAAGGACCCGATTTCTTTTACTACATCAACAAACTACATTTCTTAACAAAAACCAGTTTTAAGGACGTCGGTAATCTCATTCACGATAAAAGAAGAAACACCCTATTTGAAAATATTCTTAATCTATACATCAAGACACAAGCTCCAGAAGTGATGAGCTATCTTGCAGGCTTTATCACACATTATCTTCTCGATGTAACCTGTCATCCTCTGATCTGCCAGTTAGGCCCAGAAGAGGATACGCATAAACGCGTTGAAATGGATTTTGATGCACTCATTCTGGCAAAATATTGGAAACTCAATCCAAAACTACTAAAACCAAATCACTTCAGATGCTCAGATGCACAACTAGAGATTGGATTTACACCTATATGGGAAAAGCTACTTTGGTCAACGTATGCCGTCAAAGTACCCGTTGATGCTATGAAATCAGGCCATTATGAGATGCTACGCATCGAATCATTACTCGTAAGCGGTTTTATAGATCGTCTTCCTTTTAAAAACCAAATTAGCAAATGGATTCATTACGATCTATCAACGCTGACACTTCCAGACGTCTCAGATCCAAATCTTTCAATAGAAAGACAATACGACACATTTGAAAGTGCCTACAGCTCTGGTATTGATTTAATCACTCAAGCACTATTCGACCTTGAGAAACTCCGAAAAGAAGAAATGAGCGTTCCAACATTTATGGCAAATTATATAAAATATGATTTTTTAGGGGAGGCATAACATGTATTTTGACAAACTAGAAGCATCCAAAAATGAGATGGTATCCGCGCTTCAAGAGCTCATCCAAATCAAAAGCGTCAAGGAAGAACCAAATGGTGATAGTCCGTTTGGACTTGGCATTCAAAACGCACTTGACCATATCCTCAAACTCGGAGATGCGATGGGTTTCAAAACAAAGAATGTAGATAACTATGCTGGTTTTATCGAGTTCGGTGAAGGGAAAGAATTACTTGGTATCTTATGTCACCTTGACGTTGTCCCGGAAGGCGAGGACTGGACACATGCCCCATTTGGCGCAGAAATCGTAGATGGTAAAATGTATGGCCGTGGTACACTCGATAACAAAGGACCCGCAATTGCATCCTTATATGCTATGAAAGCGCTCAAGGATTCCGGCTTTATACCGAATAAAAGAATTAGACTGATTTTAGGAACGAATGAGGAAAGCGGAAGTGCTTGTATGGCCTATTATCTCAAACATGAGGAAAAGCCAACGGTTGCATTTAGTCCTGATGCTGATTTCCCAGTGATTCATGGCGAGATGGGCATCGTGGTTTTTGCACTAGAACGAGATTTCATAGACGCAGATCCTGATGGTGGCATTGAAATTCTATCATTAAAGGGTGGCAATGCACCGAATATGGTTCCCGATTACGCAGAAGCAAAATTACTAGAAACAAAACCTATTGAAGATATCGTAAAAGCATATAATCAAACGCGAGGCGCTAATATAGAGTATGTTAAGGAGGGTGAATTCACTTATCTTAAATCTCACGGTGTATCTGCGCATGGATCAACACCTGAAAAAGGTGTCAACGCTATTTCTCAATTAATCTGCTTACTCGATCTAATAGATATTCAAATAGGGGATCAATCTAATTTCATCCGATTTATAGCGAGTCATATCGGTATGGAAACCGATGGCAAGTCCATGGGTGTGGGTTTTGATGATGCCTATAATCATCTCGTATTGAATCTTGGAATGATTGATCTAGACCAAAACCACGGAAAAGCTGTCATTAATATCCGTTACCCGATTACCATGAAAGAACTGAAAATTAAAACATCATTGGACAGTACGGTGAGAGGATCAGGAATAGACATGACTGGTTTTAGGGGCTCAGATCCATTATTTTTCCCTCCTTCACATCCACTAGTAAAGACATTGATGGATGTTTATAGAGAAAAAACAGGGGATATGGAAGCAAAACCAATTACCATAGGTGGCGGTACGTATGCACGCACGATCCCTAATGCAGTTGCATTTGGGGCACTATTTCCAGGTGCTGAAGATACGATGCACCAAAGAGATGAAGCTATCGTTTTAGATGACCTTTATAAAATGAGCGACATATTTGCGCTTGCGATTCAACGACTAGCCGAATAACACGTCTAACTAAAGTCTAAAGTTACAAACAAAAGGCGTTTTTCAAGCCATATTATCTAGCAAGAAAAACGCCTTCATTATTTCATTTGAAAAGATACCTAACAAATGTCACAAAAATACCATTCTTAACGACACCTTATCGAATGTCCAATACTTAAAGCATACTAAAAAAGATCCTTCAAATATGCCTTAAAATCATCCGATAGCTCTTCGTTTCTAAGCGCATATTCAACCGTTGCGATTAGATAGCCCAGCTTATCACCAGTATCATAACGTTTGCCTTCAAATTCGTAAGCATAAATTTCCTTTTGCTCATTTAGCATTTTAAGTGCATCGGTTAATTGTATTTCATTCCCTTTACCTGGTTGGGTTTGCTCAATCATATCAAAAATATCAGGCGTTAGAATATATCTACCCATAATCGCAATATTTGATGGTGCTTCTTCGATAGATGGCTTTTCCACCAAATCCTTCACTTCAAATAGTCGCTCCCCAACTTTAATGCCGTCAACGATACCATATTTATTGACTTGGCTCTCATCCACTGATTGCACACCGATGATGGTACTCTCATACTGATCATACATCTCAGCCAATTGCTTGATACAAGGTGTTGATGAGTAGACCAAATCATCTCCTAATAAGAGTGCAAACGGTTCATCACCAACAAATGTTTTAGCACAAAGAACCGCATGCCCCAATCCTCTAGCATCCTTCTGTCTTACATAGTGTATGTTTGCCATATTTGAAATGCGTTCTGTTAAATCATATAATTCTTCCTTGCCATTTTCCTTTAAGAAAAGTTCCAGTTCTGGAGATCGGTCAAAGTAATTTGCAATTTCTTCTTTGTTACGTCCGATGATAATTAAAATGTCTTCAATACCTGCTTCAATTAGCTCCTCTACATTGTAGTGGATTGCAGGACGATCAACAATGGTTAACATTTCTTTTGGTGTTGATTTTGTCGCCGGTAAAAACCTCGTTCCGAATCCAGCTGCCGGTATGACGGCCTTTTTTACTTTCATCTGTGTTCCTCCCAAAAATCGTCAAGTTGTCGCTTAAGAGTGTCAAGACTGGTTGTTTCTTTACCCCATCTTGGCGGTAAAATTCTTTGATAAGTGAGCGATTGAAATCTTTGATCGATTAAAATGATCACGCCGGTATCCGTTTCCCCTCTAATGACCCGTCCGGCACTTTGCATGACTTTCCCTATCCCCGGAAACTGATAAGCAAATTCATAGCCAGCATCCATTTCATAATCAAAAAAATTCTTGATTAAGTCATTCTCAAAGCTAATCATTGGTAAACCGACACCCACGACGATTACGCCGATCAGTCGATCTCCTTTTAAGTCGATCCCCTCCGCAAAATGGCCACCTAAGACAGCAAATCCGATTAACGATTTATCACTCAGCGTTATGGCATCCGCATCAAAGGTTTGGAGAAAATCCTCTTTATCTGATTCAGACAAATCTCTGCTCTGTATAATTATATCATACTTATCCTTATATAGACTTTCAAATAACTCGGTCACCTGCCTCAAATAGGCATATGAAGGAAAAAACACTAAGTAATTGCCCTTTTTAGCGGTTGCCATCGTATCTATATATTGGCACAAGCTCATAACAGAAGCTTCTCTATCTTTGTACTTGACGGAAACATCCGTTGCATATAATAGCTTTCGTTTTTCTGTATCAAATGGCGATGGTAAAGAAAGTGCATCGGGCTCTAAATCACCTGTAAGTAGAGTTGAATAATAAACTAGCGGTGTTAATGTTGCAGAGAAAAATACCGTTGCAACCGAGTTATCTATAAACCGCTTTAGTTGAGAGGCGGGATTGATGTTAAAAAGCTTATACTTTGTTGTACTCTTATCCCCATCGGTTATATAGAACAAATATCCAGAATCATACAGTTCACTGATTCTCATATAGCTGATTATTTCAAAATAAAGATCCAGCACATCTTGATAAAAGGGTGCAAGGTGATTTTCGGAAAGCCACTTCTCAATTGTGCCAGAACGCCTTTTTAACTGCTCATAAATATCTTGTTTTTCATCTGCACTGATATAGAGTCCTCTATCATCACAAGATTTTCTGACCTCTAATAACGCTTTATTAATTCCCTCTATCGCTTTCGATAAGCCTTTGTCCACTTGACCTAACTGTTTTTTTACACTTAAAAACTTTTCCTTGTGTAACTCAGCTGAATACATCGTTCTAGCTCGGTCCACAAGATTGTGTGCTTCATCGACTAGAAAAACATACTTTTCTGTCGGATACTCAAAAAAACGTCTCAAATAAACTCTTGGATCAAACGCGTAGTTATAGTCACAAATGATTAAATCTGAAAATAAGGCAGCATCTAACGAAAACTCATATGGGCAGACTTTATGCTTCTCGGCATAATGAATGACGGTATCCTTATCAAAAGTTCTCTCATTGCTAACAATATCCCAAAGTGCATCTAAGCTTCTGTCAAAATAACCATCTGCGTAGGGGCATTTTTCAGGATAACAGGTTACCTCTTCATTTAAACAAATCTTATCTTTAGCCGTTAAAGTCAACGACTTAAGTTTTAATGTTTGATCTGAGTCCTCGTAAAGTTTGTTTACCGCTTCTTCAGCGACAACCTTGGTAATCGTCTTTGCAGATAGATAAAATATCCGGTCGACAAGACCCTGAGACATCGCCTTTAAGCTTGGAAATAGGGTTGACATCGTCTTGCCAATTCCAGTGGGTGCCTCAGCAAATAATGTGCCGCCATTTCTAATTTTATTATAGATAGAAACTGCTAATTTTCTCTGACCTGGGCGATAGTTTGCAAATGGAAATGCAATGCTTTCCAAACTCATATTGCGTTCGATCCGCCATCTATTCTTTAAGAACAGCCATTTTTTATATAAATCTACTGTTGTCATAAAAAAAGTTTCCAATTCATCAACAGTATAAACTTTTCGAAGACGTTTTACCTCATTACTCTCGAAATTGGCGTAGGTCAATTGGATGGTCATTTGATCTAGATTATTATCTCTTCCATAAATTGCACCATAGATCTTAGCTTGTGCCCAATGTACAGGAAAGGTGTCTACCTCAATCGACTCTAAAAAAACCGACGTGCCCTTTATTTCATCAATCGTTGTTTCACCTTCTATTTCAATAATTCCATCTGCTCTTCCAGATACGAGCAAAACTGCTTGAATCCCTTCATCCCAAACTTCTATTTGCTTAGAGAGAGTCACTTCAGATCGATAGGCAATGCCTTGGGATTTCTGAATTTTTTGATGCAGTTTAATGCCATCTTGTAATTTGGACTTCCCTTGAAATCTAAGATCTAATGAGCCTGAGCGATAGACAAACTCTACAAGTTCACGCACTGAAATTTGAAAAGCAGTACTGGAATCTGACATGTTATCTCCTAATTTGACTACAATTGAACGTATGTTCGACCTCTTTATTTTAACAAAAAAACAGAAAAAGAGCCAGTTAAAGCTCTTTTAACTCAATTTCTATGTTTGGTTGTATTGCTAATGTTATTGATTGAGTGCGACATAAAGTGTTTCATTACTCAATACTTTTCTGGAATAAGAAGTACTGTAAGTTTTATATGCAGAATAATACTTTGATAAGTTCCCAGCGCCTCTGTTGTATACAGATAAAATCCTTTCATAGTCTGCGCCATAATCGTTCATCAGTACATCCAAGAATTTTATTCCAAGTGCAAGATTATACTCTGGTTCAAAAATGCGATTTGGGTCATAAGAAAGTCCAAGCTCTTCACCGTATGTTGTCGCAAGATATTTTTCTGTTACTGGTATAATTTGCATGTAACCTCTATCTTGAGACATGCCGACCAAATCTTTTTCAAAATTACTTTCTACATCTATTATCGAAAGTACCAATGAATAAGGTATGCCATAAATATCAGCGTATTTAACTAATGCGACTGCACTTTCATAATCAAGTGGTGTTGCATCTGAAATTTCTTGTGCTTTTTCTAATTGTGTTAGATCCATCGAATCAAAATCGACAAATTTTGACAGCTCTTTGTACTCCTCTACCAAGGGCTGTTGACGCTCAATCGTTTCATTAGCTTTTTCAAGTTCAGTTGATAGACTGTCTATCGTTTCTTCTTGTGTATTTATCTTTTGTGTTAATTCCAAATTTGCAGTTTCATAACTTTCAAGTTTTTTATTCGTCTGAACTTGGTTTGTAACAAAGATCCCAACAACCAATAAAAGGATCGTCATCGTACCCAAAATAACGAATGATTTCTTTTTCATGATCTCAACCTTTCTAAAATAATATGAACATAGCAAATGCGCTATGTTCCATCATGACTTTTCAAATTATAACCACAGGATGAGTCAATGTCAATTAAGAAAATGTAACTTATGTTGTTAACCACTAAACAACTTTGTGAATTGGTTTTTATTCCCACCTCTAAAAACCTTGTAAATGCCCATTTAGAACATGCGGTCACTCCATTGTATTCAATTGTTTTGTAATATATGCACAAACGGAATTCCATTTTCTTACTATCGGAGCTGTAACCCAATAAAATAGCGAGCTTCAATTGTATATGAAGCTCGCTTTTTTTAAGTGCAAATTTTGATCGAAATACCCTTTACTCTATTGATTTTTTAGAAAAGTTACCTCATATAATACAATAAGGTCATATAATGCGGTTCGAGAAGTATTATTAAAAAGGGTTTCCACATCATCAGGACCATAATTGGAGTTATATTCACCGAGTATGGTCTCAATTCTTGTATAAAAGTAACTATCCATTCTCGTTTTTACGATATTTTCAACCGCAATTTTTAAATCCTCCTCTGAAAGTCCTTTGTCTAATTTCTGAATTTCATCAATCAATGCTTCATGATGCTCTGCAACATCAAATACCCGCATCTCATCTTTGACCAACTCAAGAACAATTGCCATTTCTTCAGATGGCGTTTCTTCATAATACTGCGTTTCAGAAGTTTCTTCAGTATTAAGTGTTTTACTGACCGCTATATCTGAACGACTACAGCCTGTAACTGTAAACAGGATAAGAAGAGCCATTACTCCAGCAAGTGGCTTAATCTTCATGGCTTAAACCTACTATTTTGATAAGCTTGCATCTTCATAAGTCTACTTGTATTAATTTGTGTGTTGTCTGCTTGCTTATCCTCTGCCTTGATAACAGGCCCTTCCTTCTTTTGAAGTTCGTTTATAAGAACACTAATTGTGTCAGAAACTTGAGACTGCTTTGCAATAGCATATTTCTTCTTAATTCTCTCAATATCATTTGATGCAAAAGCCAATATTATGTTTGCTTCTTTATAACTTATTTTTTCTTCTATCAAATCAATGACTTGATCGACCAAACTATTTGTCTCTTTTTTACTTACAAACGATTTCGGCGTTTCATCAGAATCAGATAGGAGATAAGCTGCAAGTTGTCTCCTTCTTTCTGTCTCAGAGTCTATTTCACTTTCTCTACTATTATTGTGCGCATCGAAAACTTCACCATCGCTTTCGTTTGACTTAAAAAAGCCCGGTTGAAAATCTTCTGTTTCTACTTCTACTGGTCGCGTGATCTCGATAGCATCCTCATCTCTAACGACATTACTATGTCTTCTGATTGCAGGTTGCTTATGATAGTCATTTGAAAGATAGCCTTTTAATCGAAGGGAATCGAATGCCCTTTTGGCTGTTACTGGTGAACACCCCATTGCACTACCAAGCTCATCCGAACTGAGGTGTGCCTCTTCTTCATCAAGGCTCATCAGAACAATTAGACACATTTTCTCATAAATATCCAAATTCTCATTATTGAATATTTCTCTTCTTATGGTTTCCCAAATAGACATATACGCCTCCAAACGCTTTTGAGTTAACACTTTACAAAAACATCACTGAGTAGTTACAAACAAACATTATCAGCTTTAAAATATAATTAAATTCTTATATTAATCGAATTTTCTTACAATTATAGTTTAATCGATTAACTGAATTCTGTGAAAGACTTTTTTACCCTTTTTAATCATTAACTGATTATCAGTAAATGAAGATAAATCTAACATTAAATTCGCATCAGTTACAATTGTCTCTTGAACACTCACACCATTTTGTCCGATTAAGCGTCTTCCTTCACCCTTAGATGGTATTAAACCCACCTCAACCATCAAGTCTAGTAGCTGCACTGGTTCAGAAAACTTTTCTTTTGAGAACTCAGTTGTCGGTACATTTTCAAGATTATTACCACCACCGAAAAGTGCTTTTGCTGCGTCTAATGCTTTTTTTGCTTCTTCTTCCCCATGTACAATCTTTGTGAACTCAAAAGCCAATATTTCTTTTGCTTTATTGATTTCTGATCCTTCAAGTGCACTTAATCTAAGTACTTCTTCCATAGGTAAAAACGTCAATAATCTGAGACAATTTTCAACATCTGCATCTTCTATATTTCTTAAATATTGAAACAGCTCAAAAGGTGATGTTTTATCAGGGTCAATCCAGACTGCTCCTTTTTCAGTTTTTCCCATCTTCTTACCATCACTTGTTAATAGTAATTTAAAAGTCAAACCGAATACCTGTTTACTGTCCATTCTTCTTACGAGATCTACACCTGCGATGATATTTGACCATTGATCATTACCACCCAACTGCATTTGGCAATCAAATCTTCTTTCTAATTCTAGGAAATCGTAAGATTGCATAATCATGTAGTTAAACTCTAAGAAACTTAAACCTTTTTCTAATCTTTGCTTGAAGCATTCTGCAGTCAACATTCTATTTACTGAAAACTTACTACCAATCTCTCTAATAAAAGGAATGTATTCGAGTTTATCTAACCAATCTGCATTATTGGCAATATAGCCTGACTTGCCATCTAAGGTTAGGTATTTCTCCATTTGTCGGCGCAAGCCTCTACCGTTTTCCTCAATGTCCTCAGGGGTTAACATTTTTCTCATGTCAGTTTTACCCGATGGATCACCTATTTTCGCAGTTCCGCCACCGACTAAAGCAATTGGCTTATGTCCAGCTCTTTGCATATGCATCATCACCATAATCTGAATAAAGTGGCCTAAATGCAAACTATCTGCAGTTGGATCGAATCCAATATAAAATGTAACACTTTCTTTTCCAAGTAATTCCCTTACTTCTTCTTCATGAGTGACTTGTTCAATAAATCCTCTTTCCATAAGGATATCGAAAACATTTCTTTTGTCCATATTTTCTTGCATACCTACCACCTCATATCATTGTATTTATTATTTTATTTGCATCCAGACACTTTGTCATTGGATTAAAAACACGTTTTTGAAAAACAAAAAGGGTCCTCCCCGTCAAAGGACGAGAGAACCCGTGTTACCACCTTAATTTACAGCATCAATTACATACTGCCTCTAAACAGTTAACGCCTGCCACGTGACGATTTCTCGTCAAAGCTCACAAGCCATAATTCAAATCCGAACTTGCTAAGCTTTCACCATCCGCTTAGTCTCTAATTTCAACTTCAAAATTCTACTTCTCTTGATCATTGCCCTTATTTAATTATTGTAAAGTATAAATAATTTTTATAAGTCTGTCAAGCCTATAATTTATAGTTTTTCATATATTGCTACATCAGTGTCTCGACGAACAACGTGCGATCCTTTACCAAATCCACAAACTTATCGTTGACTTTCACCGTTGGACGCGTTGGAAAATTCGTATCCACATAGACGATAACGCCTTCAGATCCATCAGATAAAACGACTCTTTTACCCATAAAATACTCTGAAAGTCGCTTAATAAAAACATAGCAAACTTCACCGTCAAACAATTTTCCACTGTACCAAGAGAGATAATCCGCTGCCATAAGTGGTGACATTCCCTTTTTATAAGGGCGATCCGTGATCAATGCATCAAAGACGTCGCATACCATGATGATTTTTGCAAAATCATGAATTTGACCCTCTTTTAACCTTAAAGGATAACCAGAACCATCCAACCTTTCATGATGATGAAGTGCCGCATATTTGATATTTGAGGATACACCTTTTGTTCTTAATAATATACTATAGCCAAATTGCGCGTGTTTTTTTATCAGTTCATACTCTTCCATCGTCACATTGGTTGGTTTTTTTAGAACAAAATCAGGAATACTTAATTTCCCAATGTCAAAAAGAAGACCTGCCTCACCAAGCTCAACTAACTCTTCTTTAGAATAACCCAGCCATTTCCCAATCATAGTTGCCAATATAGACACCCTAACAGAATGCTGAAAAGTATAATCATCATTTTCTTTAAGCTGATTTAAGCGCATAAGTACATCATTGTTTCGAATCATATCAGGTAATAAATCTTCAACATTTCTTCGAATTCGATCTAGGTTGAGCTCACCATCTTGCTGAATTTCATCAAAAATAGCGCGTGTATCTTCTATCGTCTTTTCATGCTTAACATCTATTGGAACATTGCCTTCGCCTGTTAAAATGTGAATTTCCATGTTCCTGTTAACCACGCTTCTAATTGTTGGCTCATAAACATGGTCATCTATTTCTGCAAGGTCTTGCTTTAACTTTTCCAAATCGAAATTTACATCTGTAATTTTTGCTTTACTGATAATCTTTTCAAGATCGAGCTCAGGCGTTGAATAAGGTTCACCCTCATACTCTAAAATATAAATATCTGTAATTTTCATTTTTTCCAGTAGTGCGATGTGTCTTTGTGTTAAATGAGTGCCTCTGCTTAATAATTCTACAATTCCTTCTGCATCAACTATTGGCGCACCTAAAATCATACCTTCAGTTAATTGATTGTAATCAACCCTTTTCATAACATCACCATCTACTTTCTGTTAGAACTTTCAACTAAGATACTTTACTTTTAAAAAATATGGTTATCATACCTGGACCACAGTGTGCTCCCACTGCACAGCCTAATTGGTTTATAATAAACTTATTTGATCCATAAACGGTTTCAAAGTGACTCTTTACTTCCAATGCTTCTTCCTCATTTAAGGTATGGGCAATCCCAATGATTTGTCGATCTAATTGACTCCCATGGTCTTTAATGTAATCATAAAGCTTTGCCAAGAGTTTTTTCTTTCCTTTTGCCTTGTCAAAAGGAACAAGTGCCCCCTCTTGAACATGCAAAATTGGTTTAATATTAAGAATATTTCCGATAATGGCTTGTGATCGACTAACGCGACCACCCCTTAGAAGATATTCTAAGTCATCCACTGAAAATACATGAACCATATTGCCTTTTGTCTGATCGATATACGACAAAATCGATTCGAGATCGGAACCATCCTCTGCCATTCTCGCCACTTCAATTGCTAAAATGCCTAGCCCAAGTGAGACACACTTAGTATCTACGATGGTCATATTAAAGTTTGGAAATTCTTCTCTTACAGATTCATATGCCAAAACTGCAGTTTGATATGTCCCCGATAATACAGAAGAAAAAGCAAGATAAAGATAATGATCCTCTGATTTTGCGTATTCTCTAAACTTATCAATAAAATGACTGAGTGGAATCTGAGCCGTCTTTACTTCTGATCCCGCCTTCATCGCATTGTACAAAGCGTCTGAGTCAATGGTGACCCCATCTAAATGCTCTTTCCCATCTATATAGACCAATATAGGTA
>DJWQ01000121.1 GCA_002441045.1 Firmicutes bacterium UBA6226
TATTTTGTCCACCTAAGAACTCAAGTTCACCATTTGACATGCTCATTACAGTACCAGAAGCAACAGCGTCTTTAGTACCGCCTTCGCCATTTAAAGTACCATTAGCCCACATGTATTGTAAACCTTGTTCTGTTGTATCAAGTGTAATCCAATTGATAATTTCACCAACTGCTTCTTTGTTATCTGATGATGCTGCACCAAGTACCCAAGTACCGCCCCAGAAGAAGCCGATAGGTGGTTCACAAACTGCCCAATCACCAAATGTATCGCCACTGTTACCTGCGATAACGTAGTTGATCATCCAAGCTGGACCAAAGTAACCGAAGATTTTCTTAGCGCCAGCATCTTTCATGTCAGCAAACCAAGCATCTTGCCAGTCTTGTGTATCATTGTGATAATCGTTTTCTTTAAGTTGCATTGAAAGGTCTAAGAATGCTTCACGTTTAGGGTCGATGTTTAATTTACCATCAACAACCCAAGGTGTATCAGAGCTGTTTTCTACTGCATGCCAGATGTCGCCATCGCCTGAAACGATTCCGTATCCTTTAGCTTTAAGATCAGCTGCTGCTGAGTAGAATTTGTCCCAACCTGGTCCGATGATTTTTGCGATCTCAGCTGGATCATCAGTGCCCCAAGTATCTTTTGCAATTGAACGACGATAAATAAAAGCACCACCAGTAGCTTGATAGCCTAAACCGACTAAATCACCATTTGGATTTGTACCGATATCTACAGTATATTGAGCGATATCAGCTGCTTTAACTGCATTGTCAACATCGATACCTAAGTCTTTGTAAGTTGCTGCATATTGAGATGCATCACCTTGTGTGTACTTAAGAACGAAAGCTGCTTCTGCTGTGAAAAGATCTGGTGCATCAGCACCACCAGATGCTAATGCTTGGTCAAGTGCTGGTTGGTAAGCGCCATCAGTTGTTGCGATGACAGTTGTTTTAATTTCGTATTTAGCTGCGAAATCAGGGTGTGTTTCTAAATACTTTGTGATCATACCTGGAACTTCTTCAGTAAACGACCATACGTTAAGTACAGTTTTCTCAGTTGAACCTGAGCTAGTTGTTGCTTCAGTTACATTTGTTTCTGCCGCTGCTGCGGTTGTAGTCGTATCATTACTTGAACCGCTACATGCTGCTAGGCTAAATACCATCAATACGACTAATAATAAACTTATAAGTTTTCTCATCGTCTTCCCCCTAACTATTTTTTAAAACTAAGTTTATGTAAACTATTGATTTCTAGGCTAAAATCTCTAGTTTGCATCATTGACGTCTGAAACAATTGAATCCTTACACAATTACTTTGATAAATTACTTTAAAACAATTTCAATGCTACTTACCGGTATACCAGTTAACTCTTGGCTGAGTTCATCTGGTTGGCTGATGCCTGCAAACAATCTAAATTTGTTACTTTGCACTTTTCTGTCACCATTATCATCGACAACTTCAAATGCACTACTTGGAATCTTTAGTTCAATCTTAATTTTTTCACTTCGTTTTACATGAACTCTCTTAAAACCACATAAAGAATAATTTCTTACAGCATCATTTGACTCAAGATCTTTCATGTAAAGTTGAATTACTTCATCCGTATCATATTCCCCTAAATTCTCAATCCATAAGCTTGCTAGATCCGTTTTAGAGTCATAACTGAGTTCATTGATGTTGACTTTAGAATATGTCAATCCGTAACCAAACGGATAAAGTACATTGTTTTCTGCATATCTGTAAGTTCTGTTGATCATCTTATAATCTTCAAAATCTGGTAGTAGCTTAACATCCTCATAGAATGTAACCGGTAGCTTACCTGATGGTGAAACGTCACCAAATAGAATGTTTGATAAAGCTTTTCCACCCATTTGTCCTGGATACCAAGCGTGTAAAATGGCATCCGCTCTTTCACCCTTTGGATTAATCGCTGATCCTGCTGAAATCACAATCACGGTTGGTTTATTGAGTGATAACACAATATCTACTAGTTCTTGCTGCACTTTAGGTAAAAATAGATCATTTTTGTCCCCAGCAGCAAACGCATTTCCTGTATCACCTTCTTCACCTTCGATGGTTGCATCCAGTCCAACACATAGTACAACTAAATCTGAATGTGTTGCAACTGCTTTCGCTTCTGCATAGCCATCACCATATTCGCCCAGCGGTTGCAGTGAGTCTTTAAACAAGTGACTGCCTTCAGCGTAAAAGACACGACCCTCAAAACGCTCTTGAATCCCTTTTAAAAATGTTGTGTATTCATCTCCGGTGCCATAGTAGTTACCTCTAAGTGCATCTATGCTTGCTGCACTTGGCCCAATGACACCAATTGTTTTTATCTGATCCTGATTAATTGGTAAGATACCATTGTTTTTTAGTAATACAATCGATTTCTCAGCACATTCTTGTGAGTAAATCTTATGTTCTTTAGAACTTACTTGATCGTAACCAATGGTATCAAAACTTGGATCACCATCGAAAAGCCCTAGTTTAAATCGTGTAGTCATTAGCTTTACCGCGGACTCGGTAGCATAGTCCTCTGAAACCAACCCTGCTTTTATCGCTGAAAGTAGATAGTAGTAACTATCGCCACAATTGCAATCCACCCCAAGTCTCAATGCGAGTGCAGCTGATTCTTCAACTGTATTGGTTATCAAATGTTTGGTATGAAAATCCCTTATGGCCCAACAGTCTGAGACAAAATGACCCTCGAAACCCCATTCTTCTAGTTTACCAGTTAGAAACTCACTTGCACAAGCCGCTTCACCATTGACTCGATTGTATGCCCCCATGACACTTTCAACCTGAGCTTCTTTTACAAGAGCTTCAAAAGCCGGTAGATACGTCTCTGATAAATCTTTTGGAGAAGCTAAAGCATCGAACTCATGTCTTATGCCCTCTGGACCGCTATGAACAGCGAAGTGTTTTGCACAAGCTGCCGTTTTTAAATGCTCTCCGTCGCCTTGCAACCCATTTACAAATGCGATCCCCAATCTCGATGTTAGAAATGGACATTCCCCATAGGTTTCTTGTCCTCTTCCCCATCTAGGATCTCTAAATATATTTATATTTGGCGACCACATGGTTAATCCTTTATAAATGCCAGTGTCTCCAAATCTTTGACTCTGATTGTATTTTGCTCTTGCTTCAGTTGCACAAATCTCAGCAACATGAAACAACCTTTCTTCATCAAACATTGCTGCTAAGCCAATCGCTTGAGGGAACATCGTAGCCGTTCCTGCACGAGCAACGCCATGTAGAGATTCATTCCACCAATTGTAAGCTGGTATGCCTAGCCTCTCAACAGCAGCTGCATTATAACTTAACTGACTGACTTTCTCTTCTAATGTCATCTTAGATACTAAATCAACTGCTCTTTCTTTTGGGCTAAGCGATTTGTCCTGATATTTCTCCATGTTGTTTCCTCTCGTCTTATGATTGCACCCGTAAGTGGGGATAATTTCAAATATTTATCGAAATCGTTTTCGACATTGGTTTAAAAAAAATGGTTTTGTCAAACCTTAAAACAGTGTATACAGTCGTTTTGCGTTTCGAAAACGTTTTCGATATTTAAATTATACTTAAAACTTTTTGACAGGTCAATATAAAAATTTGTCGTCTTGCTATTTTTTTTATTTTATGTGTAAATATCAAAACCACCTCTTGACAGCTCTTGGAAAGGCAAGTATGATGTGCTTATTCTAAAAGGAGGGAAGCGCATGCAGCCTATTATTGAATATAAAATTGAAAGCAACACGGGATTTACAGTTAAAGTACTTAATCTAGGTGGCATTATCACCGAGATAATGGCAAAAGATTCTGAGGGAAATAGATCTAATGTCGTCTTAAATTATGAGCAATTAGCTGATTACTGGGCTAATCCATTGTTTATAGGGTGTTTTGTTGGCCCAGTTGCAGGTCGAACTTTGGAAGGCAAACTGCCTTTAGGTGAATACAATTTTCAACTGGATTGTTCAATTAACGAAAATGCTTTACACTCTGGAAAAGACGGTCTTCACAATGTAGTTTGGTCCTTGGAGTCATCCTCTGATAATCACGTCAAATTCACTTTAACCCATCCTTATTTAATTTCAAACCCTTTTGAAGTTAAATACGAGTTGATCTATTTGGTTAAAGATGAAGTGTTAACTATAAATTACACAGCAACGCCATCAAAGCCTGCTTATTTTTCTTTAACGAATCATAGCTATTTTAATTTAAGTGGGGACTTAAATGCGTCTGTTGAAACGCATCATCTTAAATTAAATGCTTCACATTATGCTAGAATGAACACACTCAGCCTACCCATTCAGCTCATACCACTAAAAAACTCTGATTTGGACTTCACTAATGCACGCGTACTTTCAGATGTCATATCTTCTGACTCTGAAGATGTTCAAGGTGCACGAGGTGTCGATCATCCTTTTAAGTCAAATGGCACTAGTCCACTTGCAGAGCTAACAGACGAACGATCTGGTAGAAGATTAAGAGTCACGACAAGTCAGCCATACGCGGTTATCTACACCGGAAATTATCTCGATTCGGCACTTAGTCCATCGGGCCATCAGTTTAAAAATCGAACCGGCATTTGCTTTGAAACACAAGATTTAACCAACGTTGCAAACTCTAATCTAGATGAAGTTAAAATAACGCATCCTGATCAACCTTACAAGCATCATACATCATTTGATTTTGAACCTAAATAGAGTATTAAAGCTTTGTGACTAAACAAAAGACTAGAACAAATCACTAACGATTTGCTCTAGTCTTTTTAGGTTGTTATGCATCAAGTTATTTTTTCTTCTTAGATTTTAAAACAACATCCTTTGATCTCGGTGGCATAGCAGTTCCACCTTCTATCAGTTCTACACCAATAGTTGTCATCGTAGGATTGTGAACTTTGGTTTCTATCATCTGGATACAGCGAAGCGATGCTTCTTTGCCTAGTCTCGAAGTGTCTTGGCGCATCGTCGTCAACCTAGGGTAAATCATTTCCCCTATTTCTACCCCGTCAAAGCCAGCAACCGAAATATCTTCTGGTACCTTTATACCATGAGAACGAAGGGTTTTAATCCCCCATATTGCAGCACAATCGTCTGGGAAAATAATAGCTGTTGGTAAATTACCTCTTTTTACAATGTACTCTACAGCTTCTTCACTGTCTTCTCGTTCACTGTATTTAGACTTTACTAACATTCTCTCACTGAAAGGTATACCCGCTTCATCTAGTGCTTTTCTAAATCCTCGAATCCGCTCTTCAGTAACATGGGTCTCATGTCCATAAACATAAACGATGTCTTTGTGCCCAAGCGATATCATGTATTTGGTAATCTCATATAAGCCTTTAACGTTATCGGAAACGATAGAGCCTATATGACTGGTTATAAAATCAATCGCCACAACTGGCAAATCACTTTCCATCAGTTCTGTAACTTGTGGATCTTCAAAATCGATACAGGCAATAACTACGCCATCGATTTTTCTGCGATTGCAGTGTTCCAGATATGTCATCTCAACACCACCTAGATTTTTAGATATAAAAGTTATATCATAGCCCTTTTCCTCAGCCTGTTCTTTTACACCTTGCAGAACTTGAGAGAAAAAGTAATGCGTTAAACCGCTGTGGCTTTTATCTTCAAAAAGTACGCCAATGTTCCATGTTTTATTCGTAATTAGTGCTCTGGCTTGTAAATTCGGGACAAAACCTAATTCTTTTGCCTTTTTGAGAATCTTTTCTCTCGTTTTTGCACTGACGTCTGGGTAATTATTGAGTGCTTTTGAAACTGTCGCACTGGAACAGCCACATGCTTTTGCGATGTCATAAATTGTAACCATTAGAATCATTCCTTCCTTGAAGAAAACACCGAAATCGTTTTCGACTTTCTAATCATAACACTTTATGAATTCAATCGTCAACCATCAAACCTAAATTTGATGCATTCGATTATTTAATAAATGGTAGACCGCACCAAGTAAATTTGCGTCGGCACCACATTCACAAATTGCCACTTTGGGTCTTGCCAACAACCATTCAATTTGATCATTCAACCAGTCTAACTGCAAAGTCAGCCTCTCAACAAAATCATGTCTTCCGCTAATAGCACCACCTATTAATATGAGCTCAGGGTCATATACATGTTGAATATTGTGAACGCCAAATGCAAAGTATCTGAAGAATGAATCAACACTTGCAATTGCATCTACATCTCCTGCATCCGCATATTCAAAAACCTTCTTGCCATCTAAATAACGATAATCTTTTCCTACTCTCTGAGCATAATCTTTAACCAAAGATAGCGTTGCACCTTTAAAACTCCAAGTGAGAGGCATTCCAGCATCATCCATTCCCATTACAAACATACCAAACTCACCTGCAAAGCGATTGACGCCAGTTTTGATTTTTCGGTCGATGACAACCGCGCCACCTATACCAGAGCCACACACCACAAGTGCAATATCATTTGAAGTTTTAGCACCACCGATCCAGATTTCAGCTAATGCGGCACAATTGCCATCGTTTTCAGCTGAATAGGGTAAATTGAATTTCTCCCCGAGCAATTTCGCTGGATTCGTATTTTTAATATAGATTAACGCACCTTCACTTAATGCTTCTGCTGTCTCTGCGTTGGTGACACAGGGTTGGCTTAATGCAATTCCTGATAAAGGCGTAATGCTATTGCCCCATTGAACAATTTGAGTTAATCGTTCCATAAAGTCTTCAAAATTTGTTTGGGGGGTTGGTAAACTCGTCTTTTCGTAAATAATACCATCAGAGTCTATAATTGCTGACTTGATAGCAGACCCCCCAATATCTATCGCTAAATATTTCATAGTCACCTACAGTTCCTCACCATTCGTAGCAATAACATTTTGATACCAATAGTAAGACTTTTTCTTCGTTCTTTTAAGCGCTTCTGACTCAAAATCAATGTGTACAAAACCATATCGCTTCTTATAGCCATTTAACCAGCTCAATAAATCTGTAAATGACCATGTGCAATAAGCAAGCAAATTAACGCCATGTGACATTGCAGTTTCACAGGCTAAAATATGTTTGCGTAAAAAATCAATTCTATAATCGTCGTTAATTTCTCCAGTTTCAGTAAGGACATCATAAGCCCCTAAACCGTTTTCACTGATAATAATTGGCAAACCGTATCTTTTGTTTAATATTTCTAACCCATAACGAAGACCGTCCGGATCGATCGCCCAATCCCAGTCCGTATATTCCAATTTATCGTTATGAACCTGTTTATAAAGACCTGGTATACCATTCTCTGATTGAGTTCCTTTTTTACCAGATGTATTCATTTCACTAAAGCCAACACCATCTTCTGGATTGTGAGCTATAGTCGCAGTCTGATAGTAGTTGATACCGATAAAGTCTGCAAGCTCAGCAGCGGCAGCCATCATCGTTTCGTCAGCTCTAGTGACGACTGGCATAACGCCCTTTTTAGTATAATACGCCACACCAGCAACTGGATAAGCTCCTTTATAATAACCATCTAAGTACCATAGTGGTCCAGTTACATCAAAGTTGCGTTTTGCTCTTTGATCTTCTTGACTCTCAGAAGCTGCATAGGTTGGCGTGTATGCGATACTTGAACCAATCATCCCATCATAACCTGCTTCTTTGTATGCAATTACAGTCTTTGCATGTGCCAATACAGTATGATGGAAAGCTTTTAAATATATCGCTTCATCTTGAAGCCCTGGTGGATGAAGTTTTAAAAGGTAACCCAACGAAGTAAATATATTGGGCTCATTCATGACGATCCAATACTTTACTCTGTCCGCAAAATTTTCAAAGCATACATTTGCGTAATTAACAAAATCATCGATGATTCTTCTAGATTCCCATCCTTTGTACTCATCTTGTAATGCTTGTGGAAGATCCCAGTGATAAAGGGTTACCATCGGTACGATATCAGATTTATTCAGTTCATCAATGAGTTTATTGTAAAAGTCGATGCCTTCAGGATTAATTGCACCTGTTCCGGCAGGAATGATTCGAGGCCATGAAATCGAGAAACGGTAGGTCTTTAATCCCATTTCTTTCATTAATGCAACATCTTCCTCAATTCTATGATAATGGTCACATGCGATATCACCATTTGTTCCTTCAAAGGTTTTACCAGGTAAATGTGCCCAAATATCCCAAATTGACGGTCCTTTACCCGCTTCTTTATAAGCACCTTCTATTTGATAAGCTGCAGATGCAGATCCCCATAAAAAATCCTTTGTAAATGCCATATTAACCTCCTTATTTAACACTCAATCTTAAAAAAAGTCCCATAGGGACTTATTTAATCTTGTCGCCTAGATAACTCATAAAATAATGCATTGCATCATTAAATTTACGAATATCAAAGCCTGTAATGCTTTCAAGCTTGTTAAGCCTATAAATTAATGTGTTGCGGTGAATATAAAGATCATTTGCAGTTTCTGAAATATTTAGATTGTTCTCAAAAAATACAAGTGCGGTTTGTTCTAACTCCTGATCATTGACTGGTCTAATATTTTGTTTAAGTAATGTTTCCATAAGTAGCTTTTCTCTTGAATCAGCTTCACTAGATTTAAGTAACATTCTAATGCGTTTTATCATTAAAGGAAAAAACATTGAATCAAAATAAACCACTTGTGTCTTTTGCTTAAACTCACGGACAAGTTCAGTCAGTTCATTCATTTGAACATATGATACGTGAAACTCTGAAAGATGAGTGATTAAGTTGCCTACTGTTACCCGTATACTAGTAAGTGCTTCAGCTTCTAGTAAACTTTGTAATTCATAAGGGGTTACAGAACTTTCTTCCTCTTCTCTCTCTTTTATAATCATTACGATTTCGTCGTCCCCGGTATAGACGATTTTCTCATCGATAAAAGTAGATTTAAGAATCTCTTTAACTTCAATTTCATTTTCTTTGTATTGAATTTTCCATAAACGAACAGGAAATTCAATTTCGTTATGATACTTTAAATAACCATCTGACGTCGTCAGCAATAAATAATCTGAACTGGGCATCTCTTGATCTGCTGTTTCAAGCCATTTTTTAACCAGCTCGTATTCTACATCAGTGAGGGTTCTCTGTACGAGAAAAAGATTACCATTATCAAGATGTACCAAAGTTTCATTTGACTTTATATTATGCTTTTTCTTATGAATTGGCTTAATAGCACACTTTAATATAGCTTCCAGCTCAAGAAATTTGTCTTTCATAACCCCTCCTCTAGTAGAACTTTGCTCTATTATAATTCTATCATATTCTTTAAAAAGCTAAAGGAAAAAGGACAGACATTTACTGACTGTCCTCCAAAAAGGGTATTAATCATGATTTATGAGAAGGAGATTTTGATTGCATAATTGTGTTCCATCCAACTAAAAGAGAATTGATTTCTCAGTTTCTTTGTCAAATAGATGGAGTTTATCCATATCAAATGCTACAGAGATATTTTGATTAAACTTTAATTCTACATGTGCATCTGCTTTTGCGATATATTGTCTGCCTTTAAATGAGAAGTAAACATTTAAATCACTTCCTAGTAACTCAGTAACTTCAACTTTTACAGTTAAGCCTTCATTTTCACCGACAATTTTAATGTCCTCAGGACGAACACCAACAACCACTTCTTTACCAATATAATTGCCTGCTTTTACTTTAGCAGCTGCTGCTTCATTAAGAACAACTTCAAAGCCATCGATTTGAGCGACGATTTTACCTGCTTTTTCAGTTAATGTACCTTGTAAGAAGTTCATTTGTGGTGCACCGATGAAGCTTGCAACGAACATATTTGCTGGATGATTATAAATTACTTTAGGCTCAGCAACTTGTTGAATGATACCATCATTCATAACACAAATTCTGCTACCCATTGTCATCGCTTCAGTTTGGTCGTGTGTTACATATACGAAAGTCGTTTGAAGATCATTGTGAAGTTTGATTAACTCAGCTCTCATTTGTACTCTCAGCTTAGCATCTAAGTTAGAAAGCGGTTCATCCATTAAAAATACTTCTGGTTTACGAACGATTGCTCGACCTAAAGCAACCCTTTGTCTTTGACCACCTGATAATTGTTTCGGTTTTCTAGTCAAAAGTTGTTCGATATCAAGAATCTTAGCTGTTTTCTCAATTCTCTCTTTGATTTCTTCTTTTGGCGTTTTTTGAAGCTTTAACCCAAAAGCCATATTGTCATATACACTCATGTGTGGATATAAAGCGTAGTTTTGGAAAACCATTGCGATATTTCTATCTTTAGGTGCGACATT
>DJWQ01000081.1:0-7210 GCA_002441045.1 Firmicutes bacterium UBA6226
GAAACCAATGTTGAGAAGTTTATATCATTACCTTGTTCATCAACCCAACCATCAAATGTAAATCCAGTTTTTTCAGGAGCAGCAGGTAAATCGAAAGAAGTTACAGGATACGTAACTGTAATTGGATTAACAGCTGTACCACCTTTAGAGTCAAAATTAACTGTAAAGGTTGAAGGTGCTTTAGCGATCCATTTTGCAAAAACAGTCGTTTCATATTCACCAAAGTATGGAGAATCATAAGAAACTAAAGTAGCAAAGTTGACTGGATTATCTTGTCCATCGACCCAACCATCAAATGTAAATCCAGTTTTTTCAGGAGCGGCAGGTAAGTCGAAAGAGTTTACAGGATAGGTAACTGTTATTGGACTAACATCTGAACCACCTTTAGAGTCAAAGTTAACTGTAAATGTTGAAGGTGTTTTAGCTACCCACTTAGCATACAAAGTTACTGTTGAGTGAGAGTTAGTTGGACTATCATACGATACAGTATTATCAAAAGCTGTAGTAAATTGATTATCTGTGTACCAACCTATGAAAGTATAATCAGCATCAGTTGGAATAGGTGTCGTAACTGAAGTTTCATTATATTTTTTTACTATTGGTGAGTGCGTTGAATGGTCAGATACAAATTCTACAGTGACTGTTGACCATGCTTCGGTAGTGAAAGAAGCGGTACCATATAAAGTGTCATTATGAATTCCTGAAATTTGAATATTTCTTACATTATTTATGAATTCTGTATCTTCACTTTGAAAAACACAGTTTGGAAAGCTCGCTATAATAGCTGCTTTAGCATCTGTGTAGCTTGAGTATTCTATAGAACTATTAGGTATCTTATAGATAGTTTCATTGCACTCGTAAGTATAGCTTTGTACGGTGTAATCTCGCCAACCACTATTTGGCTCAAAATTAGGATCAGCTTCTACGGATAGAATAGTTTTATCAGGGAATAGTTTAGAAATAGCTTCAATTAATGTATATGGTCCCTCACCATTTTTAGTTAAATAGAAATAACGATCATTAACACGCCAAGAACCATCAACTTTTGTTGCAATAGTGACTGAACCACCAGTTCTAGAAGTAATTACTTCTCTTGTAATTGGAAATGATTCAATTTGACTATAATTTGCAGTTATAGCAAGTGTGTAATCAGTTTTTTCAGTAAGACCAGAAAGTGAAAGTGCTTCACTTTCAATATTAATATTTTGGTTATCGCCATTTAGTGTAGCAGAAGCACTTGTAAGGACATAAGGTGAAGGCATCTCATATTGCCAACTAAATTCACCTGTAGTTGCTCCAGTAGCAGTGCCAGTTACATCAGTAAGTGCTGGTGTACTCTGAACCACAGCAAAACTTGAAAATGGTATACCTAAAATAATCAATAGTACTGCCATAAGTAATGATAGATGTTTCTTGATAGTCATTTTCATAAAGTTCTCCTTTGCCAAATTATAATATAAGTTGGCAGTCGGACGATCGTGGTCTAGTCGTAGATACCCCATTTTACCCATTATAGACTTTAGACTCCTGACTTTGCGTCCCTTATTTTCATAAGGTTTGCCCTTGCTATAAGTAAACGCTAGATAGCGTTTATTACTCTTTCATCATGCCACGTACGTATCGGTTTCGAATCATTCGCCTGTTCAGAAACCGCTGAGTTGATGAGATTAATTAGTTCAAGTTCGCTTCGGAAGTGTATTTTTTTACCCGTATCCAGCCATTCGACTACACCTTGCCAACTGTAGTTTTCTTGATGGTAGATGGTGACTAAGAAGTTGGATCCAAAACTTTTAGCTACGGGATTATTTTTCTTATTCATCGCTCACCTCCTATGGACGTATTTTCTATTATATCTACAATTATAAGTGTCATGCGTGACACGGCGGGAACATCTTTGTGACATCCCTGTGACAAATTAATAATTATTTTAAAATTAGGGATATGTGTAAACATAATTCCTATATAGTTTTAAAAACAAAAAAAGTGCTGTTCTAAATCTTATTGTTAAGACTTACAATAGCACTTTATTTAAATATTAATTTTATTTTATGTTGAAAGCACAAAACCAAACTACTTTAGTTCCTTAATTTGCGTAATTGATATTTGGTCATTATTAGGGAAAGAAGTAAGTACCCTACTTAGTACCTTGTTCATTAAATCAGAATCAACACCTGGAAGAAGCGCAATGAACTGAGAATCATTCCATTGTGTAAATGTGTCGCCCTTTCTTAGGTGATACATCAAATGTTGTTTTAAATGTGAGATTCTCAAATCCTCTTGTGGTTGGCTATAACCTGAGATTTTCTTAGCACTAATAACACCGATACTAAAAGAAACGCCTGAGCGTTGAGATCTTCTTCGTTCTAGCTCATAGATGGACTTAAATGTATCTGGTTCACAATAAAACGCATTTTCCATAACAAGATCTGATTCTAGCACTTCATATAAACTGCTTTCAGATTTTACAGGTTGATGCGTCTGTAAAAGCTTTTTATAAAGTGATTTCATCGACACAGAAGGTTTTAATCCCATCTCAGTATAATAGAACCCAGTGATGTATTCATAATGCTCCAAGGCTTCTTTTTGTTCACCCTTATGCATAAGGGCATCCATTAAGCTCAAATGAAAACTCTCTTCATAAATATCGATGATAATGGCTCTGCGACAAAGTGAGATGATTTCCTCATATTCTCTTTCTGCCTTTAGTAGTTCAATTGCATTGAGGACGGTTTTTAGATACAAGCGTCTGTAGTGGTTACGAATAGAAAAGACCCAATGCTGATCCACACAATCTGGTAAATAGTCACCAGTGTACAGGTGGATGGCCTTCAAAAAATTCTGAAGAGCAAGCGTGGGTGAGTTTTGCATTAAAGCCTCACCGTTTTTTATTAAGTATTCGAAATTTTCCACATCAATCTCATAGTGAATTTGATCGTTCCATTTATAATAACCATTAGAAAAGATGAGTGTTTTAGTCAACTCAGAGTCAACGTTTTCAACAAGCGCTTGTCTAAGACGATGCATTTGTCGACGTAGTGTACTTCTTGGATCACTATAGGACTCAGTTACCCATAGCTGATCCATTAAAGACTCAGGCGTAAAAACACGATCTCGATGTGTTAGCATAAACTTATAAAGCTCCCAAATCTTCTTGGAACCCGCAGATGAGTTAACGAGAGATTCACCGTTTTTAGAAACGTCGAATTTTCCCAAGGTCTTTATGATAAATGTAGGATCAGTTTGCGTAACTGGGGAAGTCAACATGATTAACTCCTTAATTAAGTATATTTGGGAATAGAATATTATACCATGAATGACGTCGTATAATACAGTAAAAGTACTAAGTTCATCTATAGTATATCAATATAGTTATTATTACCAAATATAATAGATAATAAACTTTGGATGTAAAAAAGATACAACTAAATCGAAAACGAATTGGTTTTTTAAATTATTTTGTAATATTTTATTACTTAACAGATTATTCACAAAGGGGTCATAACCTATACACAACTCTATTTTAATATAAGACCATGATAAGTGATAAACAGATCGCTTAACACAATAAACCCCCAAAATATTTACCTAAATTGCAACAAAACCCCAATAATGAATTCCGAGTGGGCATCCCCCAAATTAACCCACTCGTGAAATTCCCCCCTTCTTAACTTTTAGATTGACTTTCATTCGTAAGAATTGAAGTCTTTTTTTTTACCCCAAATTTGATAAAAAGTTAAAAAGTATTTTCATCTAAAATCATTTCTATAAAAGTAGCTACAATTTCGCTATCGTATTTGCTCCCCGAGAGCTCTTTGAGTTCTAGTAAAGCAGATTCAATAGATTTCCCTTTTTTATAAACTCTATCTGTGATCATGGCATCATAGCTGTCGCAAACTGCTAAAATACGTGCTTCAAAGCAAATTTCCTCACCTTTCAATCCATTTGGATAACCAGTGCCATCTATCCTTTCATGATGCTGATAAATGATTTTAAAAACATCTGGATCAAAGTTTTCAAGAATCAAGCTCTTCCCGTGTTCGACATGAAGCTTTATCGCTTCAAACTCAGAGGCGTCAAGTGCGCCAGGCTTGTTTAGAATCTCATCGGGGATTTTGATTTTACCTAAATCATGATAATAAGCTGCTTTGTTGATTAGGTTCAGTGCTTTTGATTTATAACCGAGTTTCACAGCCAGTTTTTTTACGAGTTCAAAAACGCGTTGACTGTGCTCACCCGTATAATGATCTTTTTCTTGAATCTCTTTAATAAGACGATCGACGATGCTGTGATTGTTTTCAAGCGTTTTATAGACATCATAATTGGTTGCATGAACGACGATAATGGTATCTTCTAAGGTTTTTAACGTGTGTACTTCTGCGGTATTTTTGAAAACAAGAATATCGCCAGTTTTTACGATAGAGGTATCTTCAAAAACGAAGCAGGCACCTTTTACAATATAATAGGTTTTAAAATCGGCTTCCGAGGGGAGCGGCTCTATATATAAGATTCGATCAGAAGAAATATGCAAAACACTAATTTGCAAATCAGCATCATGAAATTTTTTTTCTACCTGTGAGTTTTTATTTTTCATTTCATACGTTGACTCAGCTTCTCCAGAACGTATTATTTTGTAATCAGCCATAGAGTCCTCCAGTTGCTGTATATACAGTATTACAGACTTTTTATATTTCACTCAATTATACACAAAATTTTCTGAAAATAAAAGTGGGTTACATAATTATTACCTTTACAAGTTATAGACACCCCCCTCCAATCATTTATCAAAAAAGAGAAATCATACACAAATAAACGTTTAATGTTACAAAATAAAGACAAGCTGTTAAATTTCTTAAAGAAAACAAAGAAAATATCCGATATTCCTATTGTGGTGTATCCTGTCATAAGGGTGTCACAAGCTTGTAAAGAGCCTTTAATCCAAATAGAAGAAAGTATTTGATATAATACAAGTATATTTTGCTATTATGGGACAAGTGTATCTTGTAAAAAGCACAGTTGAATTAGACAAATTCGTTTATAACTTCAGATAAGAAACACTAAAATTTTGCGTGAGGTGCATTATGAAAAAAACTTTGATTATATTGCTAACGATCATTACTATACTGGGGTCTATCCCGCTAGATGGCATACTTTCCTTTGCACTGGTCGTTGGATCGAGTGGCGGTGAAGATGTCGTCGTAACAGATGTAAAATACGCCATTTCACACGAAGTTTTTCAGATCACCAATGGCTATATTGAAATCCTCGGTGAAAATTTAAAAGATGTTGAAGTCCTCTTTGAGAAGTACGGGCAAGGCTTTGTCAGTATGGGAACGAGAGTAATCAACTCATCAACGTTTGTAAAATTCAACCTCAACACAGAGGAAACTCAGGCATTTATCGGTAGAGTTAGAATCGGAAATAGGACGATTAACTTAAATACAGGTACATTTCCAAACATTCAAAGCTCTAACAAACAAACCGTTAATAAAGATCAAACGCCAAATAGCATCACTTTTACAGGTAACTATTTGGATACCATAAACACAGGTAATATTACAGGTACCTACGGATCTGGTTTATCTTCAGCATCTTTAGGTACAGGATCTTCCTCATCAACCCTTACGCTTAATAACCCGACCAATCCAGGATCTCTTGGCTATCAAAATATCATACTAAGGAAGTCAGTGTCTGCTGATCCAAGTATAGAGATAGAATACACCTATCAAAATGCTTTTAGAATTATTGAAGACTTAAATTTAGACGATGTCCGTATGTTTCCTAACACAGGTGCAAAGGGCGACACCACAACAGGTGTATTAGGAGATGAAGTCTATTTTAGAGCAGACAATTTTTCGGATACGAGAAATTATCAAGTTTATTTCCTTAAAGCACTTGATGGCTCAGACAAATTCACTGCTGTTAATAAAGCAGAATTTGTCTCACTTGGATTAAATGTCAATGGAGACGAAGACGTACTTACCGTACGCCTTCCAAGTAACAAAGATTTTGAAAGAAGAAACTACTATGTCGTTATTACCGATGTGCAAAATGGGCAAGTTGTTGCAGAGCAGGTCGTTCTAAGGCAAGATGGTAGCTATGACGAGTTTACTGTTATTCAAGCTGACTATAAACCGTCCATCGTCAGTATTTATCCTGAAAAAGGACCAGATACGGGTGGCAATGTGGAGATTAAGGCGCTTAATTTATTAACCTTAAATATTCCTGACCTATCAACAACCGGTGCTTTTAAAACAGACCCTACGAGTGAATCGAACGATGAGATTTTGGTTCTAAACTATGCGGACGGGATCTATAAAGGTGAAAACGTTACAATTGAACGTAAGATCAACATGCAAATCGGTAAAAAAGTTAAATTCTATAAAGATACAGATGGCATTTTCCAAATTATTAAAGCGGCAACCGACCAGGTTATGGTTGTAACTGATAGTGTCACCGACGCAGAAATCAATCCGTTTAAGGATGTTATTATCGAAATTTCTACTGTACTTGAAATCAAAGACGGTGTGAATGCGGGTAAGCAATTTGTATTCAATCAAATCATAACTAAAACCAATGGCTTTGAATTTGAACCAAGTACTTTTACGCCTGTAATTGATACGTTTACACCAGGCATGATTCAAATCGAAGACACAGCTACTGCATATTCAAAGCTTAAAAATGAAACCTTAATCGCAATTCAAGGTGACAAATTCCTAGTGGATCGATTTGTTGATACAGATGGTACGGTTATCACACGTAAACCAACGGTTTTAATTAAGAAAAATGACAACAATACTTTTAACAATAGATATCAGCTCGGCTTCTTCCCAAATGAAGAATATACAAGTGGTGGCGTAACGGTCAGAGGGATTATAAAATATAAACTTAATGAAACTGATGCCGTTGAAAATGTACTTACGTATTCTGACGGGAAACCTGTGCCACTGGATATGATCGTTCTTGACAGCGAGGGTAACGTCGTCGATGGTACAAGTAATAATCAACTTGGAACGAAGATACTCATCCGTATACCAAGTAGTGCTTTGATCGCCGATGGTGGTATCAAACACATTCAAGTGACTAACCCGACGCGAAAATCTGCAGACTATGGTAAATCGAGTATTAAATCAGATTTTGTTGAGTTTATCAAAACCTCAGACATTCCCGTTATTGAAAGTGTTAAGCCGAACATCATAACGGTAGAAGGTGG
>DJWQ01000081.1:7241-13232 GCA_002441045.1 Firmicutes bacterium UBA6226
AAAGCACCTCCTGGACGTGAGGGGACAACACAAGTTCAAATCTTGAATCCAAGTGGTGGGTTGGCAGTAAGTGACTTCACGTATGTTAAAACCTTTAATAAGGATCCAATCTTTAATAGCTTTACACCACCTCTAGGAACCTATGGCACTTTAGTCGTGGTAAATGGTGATAATTTCCTTAAACCAGATCCAACAGCTGTAACTGAACGTGGAATTGATGCTTATCGTTTAATTGGATCGAGAATCTTATTAGATGGCAAAGAAGTTAACTCCTATAAAAGAGATACGACGGGTAACATTATTTTTGATGTGTATGCTGCACCTTCGGAAGAGGCGCTGATTAAGCTAGATGCAGGCAAGCCAGTTTATTCTAAATTTGCGGACAATACGACAACCATTAACCAAAGTACAGGTGATGTCGTTACTTTATCAAATGATGCAGATGGCAATCCTGCAATTATGACGGCAACTGAAGTATATGCAATTAAATATTCAGGTGGCAGTTATCAAGCTTATAACAAAAACAATGTATTAATAGGCAGTGCAAGCATTAGCTATAATGGTGGCACCTCTGCGACAACGATTGCGATTACAGGTGGTCCAACATTTGTTTCAACCATGAACAACCAATTGATTCGAATTGGATTAAACGGAGAGGGCGAAAAGCAAGTTTATCTTTCTGATTATACCGATTCGATCACTTTAAAATCTGCAGATGGCGAGCGCTTCACACTTTCTTATAACTTTTTAGAACAACCTATCTTAACCAATGGTAAGGACAAGAGCTATGTGGTTAAGTATGAAGCTGTGGATCAAATCGTTGCAGAGGACAGCATTGGTTACACTAGACCAATTGTTGTCAATAATCAGGGGATTGAACTCGATGGTACTCAACTGGATATGATTACACCGTATACTGTTAACTCAGCAACAGGTCGAATTGATGGAAATCTATCTAAAGTATTATCTAAAAATCAAATTATATTTACAGTGCCTTACCTAACCACAGGAAAAGGCTACAAAGACATTTCAGTTGTGAATCCAGATACCAAAAGCGCTAGTAAAACGGGTGACAATGGTTTCTACTATATTACTCAAGCAACATCAAGCCCAATCATAACAACGATTGAACCTCCAAAGGGCTCGGTAGATGGCGGTTACTATGTCACGATATCAGGTAGTGATTTTGAAGACGAGGTAAGAGTGTTTATCGATTCTGTTGAAGTTCCTGCTTCAGACACATACGTGGCACTTGATGGTTCGTGGATTAAAATTAAAATGCCAAAATCCATTAAAAAACTGAATGAAGACTATGGCGTAGATGAGCTTGCTGTTCCAGTTGTTATCGTCAATCCAGATGGTGGTAATACGGGAAGAGACAAAGGCTTCACCTACATTATTCCGATGTCAGATCCAGTTATATCTAGAATTGTGCCTACTGGTGGTTCATCTAACGGTGGTGAAATTGTTGAGATTATCGGTTATGAGTTCAGATTTTACGAGCCATATGAAAATTCAGTAGGTGGTCCAAACTATGATTTAGGCGATATTTTCATAGATCAGTACAAAAACGGTGTTTGGGATGACCTGCTATCTGCGTCGGTAGACCCGGGTGCAGTGACCTCTTATCCAGAGTTAACCAACCCATATTACTCAGTTTACTACGACTCCGTTATTTTACCGAAAGTATACTTTGGTGAAAACGAAGCGAAAATCGTTGAATATTCAAAAGGCTTTATCAAAGTCATTACACCAGCACATAGCGCAGGGGCTGTAGATGTATATGTCATCAACAATGACTCTGGTGTAAGTAATAAAGTTAAGTACACCTACAACGCAACGACGCCAGTGATCAGTAGCATCGTTCCAAACTTTGGTAGAAGACAGGGTCAAGAACCAAAGGATATTTATGGTTCTAAACTGTATCGTTCAGTCGTTTATGGCTATAAAGACGATGATGCCTCTCAAATTCAATTACTAGATCATGTTCAAGCACTGGTGAGATTTGGTACTATTGATAATAGAAGCATCGATAGAAATTCAGCCAACTCTGGTTTAATTAACAATCAGAGGACAACCGTCAACCTAGATGGTGGCCTTTCAATGAGCTACTATGGTGATCTTGGTCAAGTGAAGCTCACCGTTACAGAAAATAACATTATATATTCGAGAACCTTCGATTATGACAATTCTGTCGCTTATCTGCCACTGGATATGCTACAAAATTCAGCTGGAGAGTACTATGTTCCAAATGGCCTCAAAAATGTTGATAACACCTTATACAGCGGCAATGCGTATGAGTATGTCAAATTAGAGATCTCAGACCGTCGTGTCTTCGTTGAAAGAGGCTATGCACCAAAGGCAACCTATGATAACGACACACACGTTACAGTCGTTACGCCATCGTATTATACGATAGGTACGGTTCAACTTGCTTACTATAATTCAGATGGTGGAAAGACAACTAAAAACTTCACTTATACCAACCCAGCCAGTGAACCAAAAATTCTTAATATTGAGCCTCAAAACTTATCATTTGACGAAACCAAATGGTTAGTGGAAACCTCAATGGACGGTGGTATAGATATTGAGATCGTCGGTAATGACTTTAGAAATAACGTAGCCGTTTATATTGGGTCCTATAAAGCAACCGTAAAAGAAGTGACAACAAAGCAAATTAATGGCATCACATACGATTTAATCGTAGCAACCGTACCAAAGGCAACAATTAACGATGTGGATAAAGAATATCCAATAATGATTCAAAATGAAGATAAAGGTTTGGCAACTTCAAATAACCTATCCGATTTAATTGGACCAAATTACGGCGCTTCAACGTTGCCTTTCTACTTTATTTACAAAAAGCCGTTATCAGGACCAAGAATTGATAAGATTACACCGACTAAAACATCGATTTATGGTGGTAATAAAATCGTCATCACAGGTAGTGACTTTAGAGAAGGGGCTTATGTAATTATCGGTACGCGTGCTGGGATCCCAATCTATAATGGCGTTATAACAGAAAGAGGAACCATATTAACCTTTACAACACCAAATAATATGACATTAGGAGCAAAAGGCGTTCAGGTTCTAAATAATGATTTTGGTATTGCAATTAAAAATCCAGGCATTACCGTTGTTTCTGCGCCAACGCTTTCACCAGTCATCACTGATGAGAACGACAGTGTAATCAACAGAATTCACGTTACTGGAGGACAGGTAATCAAACTTAAAGGAACTGGCTTTGCAGAGGGTGCAACCGTATACTTTGGCGGAGAGTGGTTAACAAAAGGCTCTTCTGATACTGTAGCAGAAACAGAACAAGGGATTTATAGAGATGACTCAATTAAATATGTAAAAGATGGTATTAAAGCAGCTAAGGTTGAATTCGTTGACAGTCAAACACTTTTGGTTACAACACCTGAAGTTGATTTTGAAGGTGACGTGACCATCGTCGTGAAAAACGCAGACGGTGGTATTACGGATAATAGTGTTAAACTCAACTATACGGTGCCAATACCAAAGGATCCTTCTGGACTTAAGGTTTCGGTAGTAGACGATCGTTACATTAAGCTTTATGATTATGTATCAGACACCGCAAATTACTTTGAAATTTATGTCTATATTGGGATTAAAACAAATGCAGAACTGATGAGTAACAATTACCGAGACTTTAAATATCTTGGTATCACTAATATTGAACCTTATAAAATAACGACTTTACCAGGGCTAGAAAATATGAGCTCTGCAGAAAGAGTCGTCTTTGTAGTTAAAGCCGTTAACAAGTTTGGCTCCTCAGGGTATTCAAATGTCGCAGCGTTAACTTATCAGGATACAAAAAATATCGATGAACTTGGTCCTGAAGATCTCGATGGAGATTTGGGTGTACCAAGTGGTCAAGATTATAGTACCGTACAAAACGGAAGTATCGTGACGGTAAATCTAGCATCTAAGATTACAAAGGGCTTGGTTAACATAGATCTATCAGATTCAGTGACAGCTCAAATGACTACGAAACGTATCTTACTACCAGAAACCTTGGTCAAATCAGGCTTAACCAGTATCACGATAGATTTTGGCAACAGTCAGTACAGATTCACACCAGTTGCAGCGAACACGGCAACCTTTAGAAGTGTTGCGGATCTTTATAGTGCTTATGCTCGAATTGTTGAGGATTCTTCTATGAGCTCTTCAAGATCTTATCTAACGCCAAATGTTCGAGGGAAGAAGCAAGTATCAAAGGTTCACAGCGTATCTTTTGATGTAAGTTCAAATGAATCTACTAAGAGCTTTACACAGCTTGCTTCCACTATGGACTTGACACTTTACTATGATCCGACAGGTTTGACGACGTCGGGAGAAGCACAAATTCAGATGTATAAATACAATGTTTCGACAGGTACCTATACAGTCGTATCTGCAACTGTAGATACCATTAACAATCGCGTTACTGCAAGAATCAAAGATGCAGGACACTATGTGTTGTTAGCAAATCGTTAGGGAGGAGAGGCTCATGAAGAAAATAATCACACTCATATTAGTCGTTTGCTTAGTGACGCCACTTGCTGCGTTTGCTGCGATGCCATTTGACGTTCCAGTACCTGAATTTACAGCACTAAAGACGGATACGACAAATGCCAACACGCTAACTGGAAGTGTCAAAGGGAAAGATATCATTACGAATAGTTATTTCAGTGATATTAAGGGCACATACGGACATGAAAGCATCGTCCGTATGGCCGCTCTTGGTGTCATCAAACAATATGGTGATAAAAAGTATTACCCTGCAAGAAATGCCACAGGCTATGATGTTCTAGGTATGTTGGTTAGGATGCGAGGCAATGAAGCTGCAGTGATGCAAAGAGTCTATAACCAAGCGGGCTCATCCACGACTAATGCTCAGCTCGTACAGCTTCGAAATCAAGAGTATTTAACAGAAGCACAAACGCTTGGCATTATTACCGCAGCGGAAGTACTCAATCTTAACCAAGCAGTTAATAAAGAAACTGTTGCAGTTTGGACAGCGAGAGCGATAGGTAAAACACCAGTTTTTAATCAGCAAACCGTATTCACATATTCGGATTGGGTAAATGTTAACCCAATTTATCGTTCTCTAATTGAAGATATGACGACGGAGGGCATTATTCCCCTTAATAACGACGGTTCATTCGGTCCAAAAGAGAATGTAACAAGAGGTGAGCTTGCTGTCATTATGTCAGCCGCAACGGATACACAGTATACAGCGAGAAATATCGTGTCTGGATTTGGACTTGTAATTGGTGTTAAACCAGAGACCATTTACGAAAATGGCGATACCATTAAACGCAATACTGTAACGGTTAAAAATACAGATGGAACAGTGACCAACCTCGTGAGTGAAACGCACTCTAAAGGCAATTTGCAATATGACTATGTCGTCTATAAAAACGGAATTGTATCGAATAACTCGTATCTAAAGCTAGGTGATGAAGTAGAGTATGTCACACTTGCAGGCGATCTTCAGTACGTTGAAGTAGTAGACCACAACCTGATTTTGGAAAAAATAGCAGCAAGTAACGAAGCGGACATATATACGACGTTTCATTATGGCACACTGATAGACATTAATACAAAAACACAGTACAAAAATGGCTCTACTGTCATTACAGAAATATACAGAGTCGTGGACATTACAGGTGATACTTTTGACATACTTGTCGATGAAAACATGTACGATGGCCAAAGAGATGACGTAATCACTTACAAAAATAATTCAGTGGGTGGCGTTCACTTGCTTGAAATAGGCGATGTGATGGAGTATCTCGTGAACGAAAACAGAGAAATCATCTACATCAAAGTTGCACCACTTGACAAGACAAGCCTTTCAGGGACCGTTAGAGAAGTAACACCACTTGCTGAAGATGGTCCTGCAACGATGACGATCTATGGCTATGACGATAAAGTCTATCAATTTCCTCTTGCGCCATATGCGAACCTTAGAATTAACGATCG
>DJWQ01000127.1 GCA_002441045.1 Firmicutes bacterium UBA6226
TAGATTGCACGTAGAATCTAGGTAATACTTATGTTACAGAATAGTTATAACGCATTTAGAAAATACTTTTCTAAATGCGTTTTTTTTTTACTTATATTGGGTAATAGTAAAAACTAAGAGAAAAGATTAATTAAAAATAAGGAGATAAATATGAAAATAGGTTTGGTCGGTTTAGGACGAATGGGTTATGCATTGGCTTTAAACATGAAAGATAGTGGCGTTGAAGTAATTGCAACGAATAGATCGTTGGATAAAGTTGATGAAATTGCAAAAGAGGGCATTAGAGGTGCATACAGTTTAAAAGAGTTAGTAGAGGCTTTCGGTGAAGAAAGACGCGTTATTTGGTTGATGGTGCCATCAGGAGATGCTGTGGATACAATGATCGAGGAATTAGTGCCACTGCTTAACTACAATGATATTATCATCGATGGTGGTAACTCATACTACAAAGATACTCTGATTAGGCATGAACGATTAAAAGCGATCGGCATTCACTTTGTGGATGTTGGAACCAGTGGTGGTATCAATGGCGCACGTAATGGCGCATGTTTAATGGCAGGTGGTGAAGCTGAACCTGTAGCTTTTGTTGAGCCGGTATTAGAGAAAATTTCTATAGAAAATGGCTATGGTTATTTTGGTGCACCTGGAAGCGGTCATTATGTGAAAATGATTCATAATGGCATTGAATATGGAATGATGCAAGCAATGGGTGAAGGCTTTGATATTCTTAAAGCATCAGAATTTAATTTGGATTTTGAGCTGGTATCAAAAGTATGGAGCAATGGTTCAATTATTGAAGGTTTGTTGATGCGATTAATGCATGAAGCTTTTAAACAAGACGGTAATCTAGAATCGATCATCGGTAAAGTAGATGCATCAGGTGAAGCGGATTGGACGCTTCAAGAAGCCATCAGGCTAAAAGTTTCTGCACCTGTCATTACGCAATCGTTATTTGCTAGATATAAATCTAAGGATGAAGAAAGATTCAGCGAAAAGGCAGTTGCAGCATTACGAAATCAATTTGGCGGACATAAGGTTTACAAAGCATAGGGGGCAATATGTTATTTACAATCTTTGGTGCGACTGGAGATTTAACAACTAAAAAGTTAATTCCAGCACTTTATCATCTGTACGAAGAAGAACAGCTTCCAACGCCTTTTACCATCGTCTGTGTTGGTAGAAGACCATATGAAACCGAACAATTTGTGACGTTGATTAGAAGCAAGATAGAAGGAAGCTATCCACACTGGGAGGACTTTTGTAAAAATCTACATTATCTTTCAATGGATTTTTCTGCAGAAGCGAACTTCGAAATCTTCAAAAATTATGTGGATGCAATGCATCTATCAACCAGTGGACAGAAAATCTATTATCTAGCGACTGCACCGCACTATTTTCCAATTATAGCGAGGGCATTGATTGTGACGCGTATGTTAAATAGAGGTGATATGCGTTCAAAAATCGTCTTTGAAAAGCCTTTTGGTGAAAATCTAGAAACGGCAAAAGCATATAACCGCCTTTTATTGGAATCCATTGAGGAATCTCAAGTTTATAGGATCGATCACTATTTGGGAAAGGAAATGCTCCAGAATATTTTAACTGTAAGATTTGCGAATAAAATTTTTGAAAGTATTTGGAATCACGAAAACATTGAAAGTGTAAAAATTATAGCGCTTGAATCAGAAAGTGTTAAGCAGCGTGGTGGCTATTATGACCGTTCGGGCGCACTCAAGGATATGGTTCAAAACCACTTGTTTCAAACCTTAGCTTTAGTTGCAATGGATGCGCCAATGGGACTGAGTGACACTTTGATAAAAAATGAAAAGGTTGAAGTACTGGAACACCTTCAAGTGAGTAACGATATCATTTTTGGTCAATACGCGGGTTATTTAGATGAAAAAGATATACCAAACGATTCAAAAACTGAAACTTTTGTTGCATTGAAAGCCTATGTAAACTCTCAGAGATGGCGCAACACACCATTTTACCTGATGACAGGTAAGAAAATGTCTAGAAAGTTGGCTGAAATCGTCATTACCTTTAAGGATGCCACTTGTTTTTTTGAAAGAGGACAACCTGAGAAAAATACATTGACGATTGAGATTTTTCCAAGAGAAGGGATCATCTTGAAATTTAATGGTAAAGCGCCTGGTTTATGGTCTTATACCATGCCGATGCATCTCGATTACTGCCATTTGTGCAACATCGTAGGCAACTCACCAGAGGCATATGAAAAGCTCATACTCGATGTGATTCACGATGATGCATCTCTTTTCACCCGATGGGATGAAATTGAGAATTCCTGGAAGGTAATTGATGATATTGAACGATTAAAAGAGTTTGAACCACTACACATCTACTATTCTGAGTCAGAAATGTTGGATATTGTTAATAAAAAATGGGGGCTATAATGAAGAAATGGATTGATGTGACCATGAGTATTTTTCCTGAAATGATGGTCTATAAGAATAAAGATGAAAAAAAACCAAAGTTTACAGTTCGTGCGACTCATGAGGCAAACGGACACTTTGAATCGAGTATCTATATGGATTTACACACGGGTACACATATCGACATGCCACTTCATATGATAGAAAATGGCACAAATTCAGATGATTTTGATCTTGATTTGGTTAACGGTATTTGTACGGTACTTGATTTTAGCAAAGAAGAGCGTCACGAGGTAGATGAGGCTTTTTTGAGCCAATTTGAAATCAACAAGGGTGATATTATCATAATTAAGACAAAGAATGCCTATGATTCTGAATTTAATCTTGAGTATGATTATTTAGATGCCTCTGGTGCTACTTACCTTCATTCGAAAGGTATAAAAACAGTTGGTATTGACGCACTGGGAATTGAAAGAAGTCAGGCAGGACATCCAACGCATTCTATCTTACTAGGAAACGACATCTATATTATTGAAGGTCTTGCGCTTAAGACGATTGAAGCGGGAAAATATGAACTTTTATGCTTACCGCTCAAAATTCTTGGCGTTGAGGGTTTACCTGCACGTGCATTAATGCGTAAAGTGGTGTAGGGGATTGAAAATTAATTGAACAAATAGGCATTGATCAGTATACTAATGAATAGACAGATTATTTGTGAGGTGAATCTATGAAAGAGATAATTTTAGGCGGTGGCTGTTTTTGGGGGATGGAAGCTTACTTCAAGCGTTTAAATGGTGTTCTTGAAACCGAAGTTGGCTATGCAAACGGACATACCAAAGAACCATCATATAAAGAGGTATGCACAAATACAACAGGTCATGCTGAGGTTTTAAGGGTTAAATATGATCCAAGTTTAATTTCACTTGAATCTTTGTTAACACACCTTTGGAAGGTTATCGATCCAACATCGCTCAATCGACAAGGTGGCGATATTGGGTCACAATATCGAACGGGAATTTATTATACAGACGCTTCTGATCTAGATGTCATTTTGGCTTCGAAGAATGCTGAACAGCAAAAGTATGAAAAGTCGATTGTCACTGAAGTTGAATCTTTAAATTATTATTATGCTGCAGAAGAATATCATCAAGATTATTTGACTAAAAATCCAGGTGGCTATTGCCACATTAAATTGGATTAACAAAACAGACCCTATAGATAAGGCACAGTATAATAAAGTGTTATATCTATAGGGTCTTTTATTTACTTAAATAAGTCAGTTTGAATTTGAACCCCGGTTTTAGTTGTTGCAAGCCCACCCATTGAGGTCTCGCGGAGCGAAGGTGGTAATGCACGACCAACCCGATACATAGCATCGACGACTTCGTCAAATGGCACGATGCTCTCGATGCCAGCCAAGGACATTTCCGCACATAAGAGTGCATTGGCTGCGCCCATTGCGTTTCTTTTTGCACAAGGACTTTCTACTAGACCAGCGATAGGATCGCAGACCAAACCAAGAAGGTTTTTAAAGCACATTGCAGCGGCATTAAAAACCATTTCAGGTGTACCACCAAGCATGTGAACCACTGCGGCAGAGGCCATAGCGGAAGCAGTTCCGACCTCAGCTTGACAGCCACCCTCAGCGCCAGAAATCGTGGCATTTTTTGCGACGAGGCTCCCTACGAGATTTGCTGCAAGTAGACCAGAGATCAGAGTTTCTTCATCTAGTGCAAAGCGCTCTTTGGTGGTCATTAAAACGGCAGGCATGACGCCACAAGATCCGGCTGTTGGTGATGCAACGACTTTACCCATAGAAGCATTTAGCTCCATAGTACTGAGCGCATAAGCTGCAGCCTTTGCAATCGTTTCACCACAAACCGTATTATGACTACCTAAACGATCGTGAATTTTTCGACTGTCATTGCCAATTATTTTTCCACGTCTCGGAGGTTGTGTCATATCTTGGCTGGATAAAACAGAGTTTTGCATGACGCGGATGACATTTTTAAGATAATCTCTAATATAACCATAACTTCTGCCTGTATTGATAATCTCTTCTGAGAGTGAAAACGCATTCAATGTAAGGTTGTTGTTACGGCAGTAAAGGACTAATTCAGTTGAAGATGAAAATTTCATAGTACCTCCTAGTCGTAAATTTTCTCGATGAGATTGACGTTTATCATGCCATCTAGTCGCGTTAACTCGTTTAAGACAACTTCCTCAATCATTTCATCGGTTTCAATTATGCCGATAGCAATTTTTCCCTTTTCTTCTCTGAAAAGTTTCATAAAGGCGATGTTGATTCTATGTTCAGACAGACATGTTGATATTTTTGCAAGCATACCAGAGTTGTCTTTATGGTGTGTAACCAAAGTGTTAAAATCTCCAGAAAACTGTACGTCTATGCCGTTGATGGAATTGATAATCATCTTCCCACCACCTATAGATACGCCGACGATTTCCCATGTTTCTAGTCGATTGGTATGTGCGATGATTTTAACGGTATTTGGATGCGCGGCTTCTTCATCGGAGCATATAAACTGATACTTGAGTCCTCTGGTTTCGGCAATTTTAAATGCATCCACTAATCGTTCATCGTCTTGCTTGAGGCCAAGAAAACCGCCGAGTAATGCAATATCGGTACCATGTCCTTTATAAGTTTTTGCAAAGGAACCATATAAGACAAACTCAACCTGATCAACAGGTAGTTTGATGATATTTTGAGCAGTGTAACCGATTCGGCATGCACCCGCTGTGTGCGAACTAGATGGCCCAATCATCACAGGGCCAATGATATCAAATAGATTATAATTTTTCATAATAGCTCCTATAATTTGAATTACATCTATCATAGCAAAAGGATTATAGAAAGGCTAATAAATAATTCGTTAAGAATAATTAAAATTCGTAAAATAGGGTAAAAGTGCCATAGTACTGAAAAAAGGAGGACTCATTAATCAGACATTGCTAAACGGTCTTGAATTTTTTAAGCACTTTAAGAGTGGCGCAGAAAATGTGATTAAAGAATCCGAAGTGTTGAACCGAATTAACGTATTTCCTGTGAGAGATGGTGATACAGGCACCAACTTGTCAATAACATTGAGCTCGATTTTAAACGAAGCAGTTGTTCATCCAGATCTTGACTTAGTAGTTAGCTCTATGTCAGATGTCGCGCTTGAAAATGCAAGAGGAAATTCCGGAATTATATTTGCTAGTTTTATAGAAGGTTTTTCACAGGCCTGTCATCAGTTAAAAGAGATATCACCAGAGCAGTTTGTAAAAGCGGCTTCTCACGCTGTCTCTGTGGCTTATCAATCCGTCAGAATCCCGCAAGAGGGCACCATATTAACGGTAATGCGCGCATGGGAAAAATACCTTGTTGAGCACATTCAACCTCAAGTAAAATTCAATGAAATGCTTCATGAAGCTTATAAAAAAGCTGAGCTCACCCTTGAAGAAACTCAAAACATGATGCAAGTCCTTAAAAAAAATAAAGTGGTTGATTCAGGTGCAAAGGGGTTTGTATTATTTTTAGAAGGTTTTTTAAAGGTAAAAAATGATTTAAATAATCCTAAAGACCATTTTGTTGAAAACATACCATATGATTCAAAGATTCAGTTACATGAGGAATCAGAAGAGCTTACGTTCAGATATTGTACTGAGTTTATTTTAAAGGAACCATTTGAAGATAATTTAAAACTTGATCATCTAATGGAACAGTTTGGAGATTCTCTCATAATTACAGGCAATCAGAGATTGACAAAAATACACGTTCATACCAATGCACCTGATCAAATCACTTTGAAATTGCATGAAAATGGGCATAAAATTTATAAATCGAAAGTTGAAGATATGTGGCTTCAAAATAAAATTGAAACGCATCAACACCCAAAAATAGGTATATTAACCGATTCAATATGTGATATTTCTGAAGCGTTAATCGATCAATATCAAATTCATTTTTTACCACTCGCTTTTATAGCTGGTGAAAGCACTTATTTAGACAAATATACAATTTCAAGTGAAGTGTTAAAACCTTTATTAGATACTTCAGAGCAGTATCCTTCTAGTTCACAAGTGGATATCAAGTTAGTTAAGATTAAATTAGAGTGGATGCTGAGATATTATGAAGAGGTGGTCGTACTGAGTGTAAGCAAAGCTCTGAGTGGCACCTACGAGGGATACAAAAAAGCGATTGAATCTTTAGGTAAGCTATCAGATAGAATTACACTGGTGGATACAAAGCTGAATTCTGGTGCTCAAGGATTAGTGGTTTTAAAGGCGGCACAACTTGCCTCTGAAGGGAAATCACTTAACATAATTGTGGATACTGTTAAAAAAGAGATTGAAAATGCAAAGATTTTTGTAAGCTTGGATACCTTTAAGTACGCAACTAGAAGTGGGCGAGTTCCTTATTTTGCAGGTAAGATATTAACTGCACTTCATGCCAAGCCTATTATGACTTTGGATGAAAATGGGTTTGGTAAAGCTGGTGGTATCGCATTTTCAAGAAATGCTGCAAATCGAAAAATATATAATAAGGTCAAGCAAATTGTTAACGATTCGGAATCAATCAAATATGCAATTGTACACGCGAATAATTTAGATTTAGCTGAGCACTTTGCAAAGCGAATTGAAGAGATAACAGGTCAAAAACCAGAATATATGACATCTATATCAGCAATAACTGCAATTCATGCCGGTATTGGCTCTGTAGCTGTCTGTATCGTATCAGGGGGAGAGTAATGATAGAAAGTTTAGGCTTTATAGGTGTGTACTTTACAGTGTTTTTCATCATAGGTACCCTTCAAAAAAACAATAGCATCGTCGATCAAGCATGGGGGATTGGGTTTGTTTTGGTAGCATTCTTTAATTTATTGCGACTTGAAACGATTCAGATCACACATTTGGTCGTCGTTGGATTAATTTCCTTATGGGGATTGAGGCTGTTTTTTCACATCTTCAGAAGAAACCACAAAAAACCTGAAGATTTTAGATATGCAAAATGGCGAGAAGAGTGGGGAAAATGGGTTGTGCTGAGAGCTTTTTTTCAAGTCTATATGCTTCAAGGACTGTTTATGTGGATCATCGCATTACCTGCAATTTTACTTCTAAACACGGTTCACGATATTAACAGTTCAGTCTTATGGATCGTTGGAATTATAGTATGGTTATGGGGATATTATTTTGAAGTGGTAGGTGATGCGCAATTAAAAGCGTATAAGTCCAATCCTGCAAATAAAGGTAAGATAATGACGCAAGGGTTGTGGCAATATACAAGGCATCCAAATTATTATGGAGAAGCGACCATGTGGTGGGGAATATGGCTTCTTTGCATCTCATGTGGTGTGGGGTTATGGACAGTGGTTGGACCGGTAACGATTACGTTCTTGCTTCTTTTCGTATCAGGGGTACCTATGCTTGAGAAGGCAATGGCAAATAGAGATGGGTTTGCCGAATATGCCGCAAGAACCAATAAATTTTTTCCATGGTTTCCGAAAAAGGGGGTTAAGGCGTCATGAAGAAGATTAGCAACAAGATTATCACGCTGGTAATCGCAAGCGTTTTGATTTCGTCACTTATAGTAGGTGCAATCTCCCAGTACATGATTTATACAACCAATATGGATCGTATTGATCAGATAGAGAATCAGCTTAGGGAAGGCTATGATACGAATATTAAGCATCAAGTTGAAATTGTGGTCAGCGAACTTCAAGGCATCATTAATCAAATGAACGCTGGTATTATTTCTCAAACCGAGGCGAAGACAATCGCTGCAGATATCATTCGAAATGCTAAGTATGGTGATTCTGGATATTTTTGGGCAGATACTGTAGAAGGGATAAATGTTGTCCTTTTGGGACGTGAAGATGTTGAGGGAACTAGCAGAATCGATCTAACAGATACAAATGGAAATAAAATCGTACAAGGGTTTATTGCGCTAGTTAACAAAACAGGCGAAGGATATTATGATTATTACTTTCCAAAACCTAATGAAACAGAAGCTTTGCCTAAACGTGCTTATGTTAAGTTGTTTGAGCCATTTGGCTGGATGATTGGAACTGGTAACTATATTGATGATATTGACGTTGCCGTAGCAGCAGAGAAAGAGCAAATGAAAGATGAAATTATGAGTGCGTATATCATGATTGTTGGGGCACTCATACTTAGTTTAGTTTTAGGTGCTATCGTTGCTTTCATATTTGGAAAACGTCTTTCAAAACCTATTCTAAGAATCAATGAACTATTAATCAAAACGTCTCAGTTGGATATCAAAAACGATGATACTTATGACAACTTACTAAAATACAAGGACGAAACTGGAACCATTGCTCATTCGGTGGCCAATCTAAGAACGGTTCTAAGAGAATTAATTGCTGAGATGCAGAAGGACTCGATTCAGCTAGAAAAGTCATCGGGTGAATTAAACGAAGTTGTTGAAATGGGTAAAGAAGGCATTGATGCGGTCACTCAAACGGTAACAGATTTTGCTACTGGCGCAACATCTCAGGCCCAAGATGCTATGGTGGCTTCTGAAAAAATGGAGGGTCTAGCTAAGGACATTGATGAAACAGTTAAGAGTGCCGATAAACTCAAAGATTACACCACTGCAGTTTCAGTTAGTAATGTAGAGGGGGTTAAACAGCTACAAGCATTAAACGATACCTTCGATTCTACGATGTCCGCTAACAAGCGATTGAATGAAAACGTTGAGACCCTAACCATAAAATCTTCATCAATTGTACAGATCACAAATACCATTCAACAGATTGCAGAGCAGACCAACTTGCTTGCGCTTAACGCAGCCATAGAGGCAGCTCGTGCTGGCGAAGCGGGAAGGGGATTTGCTGTTGTTGCAGACGAAATCAGAAAACTGGCTGAGGAAACATCAAAATCAACCACTCAGATCGATACAACGGTCAAAGAGATTCTCGGTGAAATTGGTGAAACTGAAAAGAATATGACCGCTTCAAATGAAGCACTTGGTTTTTCTGGTAATGTTTTAAGCAAGGTTCAATCTGCATTTGAGACCATAGAAACCTCAATTAATAACACTTTAACACAGCTCGATCAAATCAATGAAAGTATTCGTCACGTCAATAGGAACAAGGATAATGCGACTGAATCTATTCATGGCATTTCTGCTATAACAGAAGAAAATGCTGCTGCTGCAGAAGAAATTGCTGCAACCATGGATACTCAGGCTGACTTGATGAGAAGCATTCAAGAAAATGCTGGAGAAGTTAAATCAATTGCAGATGATATGTTAGAGATCATTAGTAGATTCAAAGTATAAGTTTCGCGTGCAGCTATTCTACCAAAGTAGAAGAAGCACAAAAGTAAAATATGTAAATACAAAATGTATAATGCTTAAATTGAACTATAAGTAAAAAGGTGCTATTCACATCAATATCAGATGTAAATAGCACCTTTAAAAGTTTGACTATACGATTTTAGTGGTCCATTGCTCTAAGTTCCAGACATCACTAACGACATCTCTATAGAATTCAGGCTCATGGCTTATGAGTAGAATTGTTCCTTTAAATGCATTGAGTGCACGTTTAAGCTCTTCTTTTGCATCGACGTCTAGATGATTTGTTGGCTCATCTAGTACAAGGAAATTCGTTTCTTTATTGATTAGTTTACAAAGCCTAACTTTAGCTTGCTCACCACCACTGAGTACAACGACTTTACTTTCAATATGTTGTGTGGTCAAACCGCATTTAGCAAGCGCTGCTCGTACTTCGTATTGTGTATAAGAAGGAAACTCTTTCCAAACTTCTTCGATGCAAGTGTTGTAGTTGGCCTCTTTGATTTCCTGTTCAAAGTAACCGATATGAAGGAATTCACCAGTTTCGACTTTTCCACTAATGCTTGGGATCTGTCCAAGTATGCTTTTAAGAAGCGTTGTTTTACCAAGACCGTTCGCACCGATAATAGCAACCTTTTGTCCACGCTCTAAAGTCAGATTAAGAGGACGACATAAAGGCTCATCATAACCGATTACCAAATCTTCAGTTTTAAAAATCAACTTACCAGAAGTTCTTGCCATCTTGAAGTTGAACTCTGGCTTCGGTTTCTCTCTTGCGAGTTCAATACGATCCATTTTATCCAGTTTCTTTTGGCGTGACATCGCCATGTTTCGAGTTGCAACTCTCGCCTTATTTCTTTGAACGAAGTCTTCTAGGTCAGCAATCTCTTGTTGTTGTTGCTTGTATGCAGACTCAACCTGTTTTTTCTTAGCTTCATAAATTCGAATAAAGTTGTCATAATCGCCAACATAACGATTGAGTTCTTTATTATCCATATGATAGATGAGGTTGACGACGCTATTTAAGAATGGGATATCATGTGAAATCAAAATGAATGCATTTTCATAATCGTTTAGGTATTTTTTTAGCCATTCGATATGATCTTCATCAAGGTAGTTGGTTGGCTCATCTAGTAAAAGGATATCTGGCTTTTCAAGAAGAAGCTTAGCGAGCAAAATTTTCGTTCTTTGACCGCCACTTAAGCTATCAACTTCTTTTTCTAGACCAACGTCGAGTAAACCTAGACCTCTTGCAACTTCACTGATTTTAGCTTCAATAATGTAAAAATCGTTATGGTTGAGGATGTCTTGAATCGTACCGACCTCTTCCATGAGAACATCGAGTTCCTCTGGAGTGACATCGCCCATTTTCATATACATATCGTTCATTTCATTTTCTAAATCATATAGGTACTGAAAAGCGCTTTCTAGCACATTTTTAATGGTCATACCTTTTTCAAGTGCCGTGTGCTGGTCCAAATAACCTGCTCGAACACGTTTAGACCATTCGATATTGCCCTCGTCTGGTTCAAGCTTATGTGTGATAATGTTCATAAACGTCGATTTTCCTTCACCGTTTGCGCCGATGAGGCCGATGTGCTCACCTTTAAGTAAGCGGAATGAGACGTTGTTAAAGATGGCTCTATCTCCAAAGCCGTGGCTGAGATTTTTAACCGTTAAAATACTCATTTCTTTTCCTTTCTATTAAAAGCGATATACGCTCTAGTTCTTTTTTATCCTTTGATATTATATAATAAAAAGATAAAAAAACGCAAAGGAAATTGATGGGTTATGAGAGATAAGCTAGAAATAATTGAAGTTAAGCAGATCCCTAGCTTGAAATACCTATATGCATATGAAATTAGATACTTAAATCGCAAGGGTGAAGAGAAAATTTGGGAACTGGTTTCAAGAAAAGGGATTGACCGATTAGAAGATGAAATCTATCGTCATGAAAAATACAGCGATGGTACAATGATTGTGGCTACAACTCAAGACAAGACACAAACAGTTATGATTAGGGAATATAGAGTTTCCGCAGGTCAGTTTATTTATATGTTTCCTGCAGGCTTAAGTGATCCTAACGAAAACATTGAAATAACCAGCAAAAGGGAATTTTTAGAAGAGACGGGAATGGTGTTTGAGTTAAAAGCCGCTTCAAATGCAAGATACACTTCAGTTGGGATTATCAATGAAAAGGTTGAAATCGCTTATGGCTACTTCTCTGGAACACCAAATTCTTCTTATCAAACGGAAGATGAGCTGATAGAGGTCGTAATGGTTGATCGTACACTGGCGATGCACATTTTAGAGAATGAAGAAATAAGTATCAGAAGTGCTCTGATCTTAGAAAATCTTTTTAAATTAAATCCATTTATTAATGAGGTGGAATCATGATGATTTTAGAGCATAAACACAGTGAAGGTATTTTTGAATTGTGTCAGAGGCTAAAAGAAGAAAATGCTAGAATGAGTTTTACAGATATTGAACATATTGATCAGCTTGAAAATTGGTTTAATGATTCAAATGTCCTTTTATATGGCAAATTTAGTGAATCTGGTCAGTTGATTGCTATGGTGAAAGCGACAAGAGGTGTAGGCAATAAGGCGCATAGCTGTTACCTTGCTGCTGCGACACATCCTGATTTCAGAAAAGAAAGTCTGGCAAGTTCATTGACGAATGAAGTCCTTGATGATTTAAAGAATAGAGGGGTATTAATAGCACGTACTTATATTTATTCATGGAATCGCGCTTCAATTAAAACCATAGAAAAATGTGGTTTTACTCAAAGTGGTCGCGTTGTTATGCACGAGTATGATGAATTGACTGGTGAGTACATAGACGATTTGATCTTTTATAAGCGATTAAGCTAATTATTTCGAAATAGTCATTGGACCTTTAGAGGTTGTATGATATAATGAAGTGTTTGAAAAATGGATAAGTACCAAACAGGACAGAGATATACTCTATCTTGTCAAGATATACGAAAGGAATAATAATGGAAAAAATTCTATTTAGTGAATTAAACTGTTCAAGAGAAATCTTAAGAGCGGTAGAAGACATGGGCTTTGAAGAAACGACACCAATCCAATCAATGGCGATTCCGGTGGCGTTTACTGGTCGCGATGTAGTCGGTCAAGCACAGACGGGTACAGGAAAAACTGCGGCATTCTCGATTCCAATGCTCGAAAAAATCGACCTGTCTTCTAAACACGTACAAGCATTAGTATTATGCCCGACACGTGAGCTTGCCGTTCAGATTTCGGAGGAAGTCAACAAAATCGGCAAGTACATGAGAGGTCTGCATATTTTACCCGTTTTCGGCGGTCAAGATATAGAGAGACAGATCAGAGGACTTAGATCAGGTGCTCAAGTTATTATCGGTACACCTGGACGTGTTCTAGATCATCTCAGAAGAAAAACACTTAAGCTTAACAATTTAAAGATGTTAGTACTTGATGAAGCAGATGAAATGCTTAACATGGGCTTTAGAGAAGACATTGAAGCGGTAATTGAAGAAGTAGACCACAAAATGCAAACGCTTCTATTCTCTGCAACAATGCCAAAAGAGATTATGAACATCATTAACAAGTACCAAGACAACCCTGAAATTTTAAAAGTAACGCATACTGAGCTTACAACGCCTAACATCAGCCAAGTTTATATGGAGATGAAGGATCGAGATAAGCTTGAAATTTTAACACGTCTTATTGACATCTATAACTACAAACTCTCAATCGTTTTCTGTAATACAAAAAAGAGGGTGGATGAAGTTACTGATATGCTTCAAGCACGTGGTTACATGTGTGATAAAATTCATGGTGATATGAAGCAAACACTTCGTATGAATGTGATCAACAAGTTTAAACGTGGTGATATTGAGATTCTTATAGCGACAGATGTTGCTGCACGTGGACTTGATATCGATAACGTAGAAGCTGTATTCAATTACGATATGCCGACACATGAAGAATACTATGTACACCGTATTGGTAGAACCGGTCGTGCTGGTAAAGAAGGTATTTCATTCACTTTTATTACTTCAAGAGAGTTTCACCTTCTTAGAAGCATCATGAGATACACAAAATCTGATATAAAACCGCATCCAATTCCAAAAATTAGCGATCTTGAAGCTGTGAAGAGAGACCTTTTCATGAATAAAATTCGCGAGAGAATTGAAGCTGGTTTGGATCATAAATTCATTCAGATTATCGAAGAGTTCTCAGAAGGCTCTTATACACCGATTGAAGTCGCTGCAGCACTTTTCCAAATGGAACTTGAGATGGAAAATGTAAAAGAGATCGATTCGATTGATAACACTAAAAAGGTTTATACAGAAAAACCAGATAGAAATGCGCCAAGACAAAACAAAGGTGGTAGAAGCAGCAGAGGTATGGTGAGAATGCATATCAATGTTGGTAATAACCACAATGTACGCCCAAGAGACATCGTAGGTGCAATTGCAAATGAAGCTGGCATCGAAGGTAGAATGATCGGCTCTGTAGATATTTTTGATAGCTTTACCTATGTTGAGATTCCAGAAAGTCAAGCGCAGCGCGTACTTGAGCGTATGGACAAACGCGTTATCAAAGGAAAATCGATTTCGATTGAAAAAGCTAAGGATTCAAAAGGAAAATCTAAAGCGTCTGAAGGCTATAGCAAACGTAAATCAGAAGGCTACAAAGGTTCAAAATCTGAAGGCTACAAAGGATCGAAATCTGATGGCTCAAAAGGTGGAAAATCTTATGAAGGCAAAGATAGAGAGAAAAAACGCGTAAAAGCAGATCGTCCTAGAGGCTAAAAAGTAGTAATTTAGGAAAAAATGCAAAATGAAACTCCTGTATTCATGCGATAAACAATCGCCGTGAACACAGGAGTTTTTTTAATGACTTTCAATGGCTTGTGAAAATATTCTTACGTTATATTTTGCTGTGTTTTCTGTTATACCTAATAGTTCGTCTACAGTGACAATATCATATCCTTCTGCTATTAAAGCATCCAATATGGCGCTTATTGCTTGAGTCGTATAAGCATTTGTATCGTGCAGGAGGATGATGGCGCCATCTGCGACATGGTCTAAAACATAATTCGTAATGTAAGAAGCGTCTTTGTACTTAAGGTCCTCTGGATCAACTGACCAAAGAATTGCTGGCATATTGATAGAACTAATGACATTTTCATTATAAATCCCATAAGACGGGCGATATAAGAAAGGTGACCTACCCGTTATTTGTTCCAGGATATTTTGTGTTTTCTGAAGCTGTAACAACATATCTTCTGGAGATAAATGCGTTAATTGAGGATGACTCCAAGTGTGATTGCCGATAAGGTGTCCTTCTGCATTAATACGCTTTATTAAGCTTGGATACTCCTTTGCTCGAATCCCTTGAACAAAAAACGTAGCAACCTGATTTCTTGATTTAAGCGTATCTAATATTAGTGGTGTATAATCTGGGTCTGGTCCGTCTTCAAATGTAAGTGCAACGCGTTTTGAAGGAACAATCTCTTGATTCATGTAGGGCTCATTCTCGGTATTGTTTGCTGCTTCTGTTGTCTCGTTAATGGTCTCAGTAGTTGATGTATCAGTGTTAACGGCCAGAGAAGTAGTTGTTTCAGGCTCTGTTGAGGAAACAATATCATCAATGTTCTCTTTTAACTCAATATGAGCGGTAAACGTCTCAAATGGAATGATAATTTTAGGTTCTCCAATAAAAGCAGGTCCAATTTGGTATTTTTCAAATATAATAATTAAACCGCCATTTGTGAATAAGAAATGCTTGAAGTTAGATTCCAGTGGATCAGTGCCTTTTGTAACCCAATCTGTATCAAGTGTAATGTTTAAAGTATTGTCATCCACAAGTTTAGCGTAGATGTATTTAGATAAAATTTCAAGATATGCACTAGAGCCTTTAAACAAATCTTTTAAACCCAATTGTCTACCTTGCTCAAGGTTATAGTTGAAGGTATAGATGGTCGAGGTAGGCTGAGCACCGCCAAGATACTTATTTTCTTTAAAAAGTAGTGAAACATGTCGATCTGATTTAAAAACTACCTCGTAATCGAGATGAAGCTCAAATGGCCAACTCTCTTCTTGGGTTAGTTTTAAGTCTGCGGTCTCTTGTCTAAACAACTCAACTCGGTTTAATGCAAAAGATTTAAGTGCAGCATCTATTTTTTCTTGTCCGATAATCGGATAATGTACAGCAATTGTTTGATAATCTTCTTCTTCAATAATACTGATGATACCTATATCAGGGGACGTTTCATTTGCCGAAGGAACTGAAATCTCGGGTTTTATAGGGTCCTCAATTTTCTCATAGTAAACACTACAAGCTGACAGTGATAAACTGATTGCGAAAATTAAAAACAGAGAAATTGCTTTTTTCATAGTCATAATATCCATTCTAAATAAGATACTTCTATTTTATCCCATCTACAGAAATAAGTGAACATAATTATATGAGGACATTGACCGTGAATAAGACTTGTGATAAACTTTTCACATGCTTAGGCAATTTGAAAAGAGGTGTTTTTAAGGTATGCCACATATCATTTTTAGAGGGATTGACGTTGCTGATGTTAAGGAAATTGAGAAGCCAATGGTTCAAGAAATTTCATCCATCGTTAATTGTCCAGTAGATCACTTTACGGTTGAATGGACGCCAACACTGTTTATCTCAGGTGGGATTGAGAACTCAGGGGGCTATCCCTTTGTGACTATTAACTGGTTTAAACGATCAAGAGAACAGCAAGATGATGTCGCTAAGGTCGTAACTAAATTTGTTCTGGATTTGGGGTATTCAGACGTCTGTGTTTATTTTAATGAGTTGGATCCAACTGCTTATTATGAAAACGGAATTCACTATTAATCGAATGAATAGAAATTAAATTCAATATGAAATTGAAACTGTGAGAAGGCTCATAATAATGATATGATTATTATGAGCTTTTTTTCTTAAAGTAGGCTAAGTTGTTAACGATTCCAACTAAAGTAGGTAGTGAACCCTATTGTTAAAAGGTATATTATTTAAGACAGACCAATATTATGGGAGATGCTATGTCAGAAATTATCCTTAATTCAAAATTACAAAAATCCATCATTCCGAGTACTTATGTTAGAAAATCTGAAAGTATTTCAAGACTATCTGAACGACAAATCAACATAATTAGTGCACCAGCAGGAGCCGGAAAATCGACAATTGTGAGCGACTGGATTGATATTGAAAGCTGTTCTTATGTTTGGTATAGCTTGGACACATGGGACAATGAAATAGATTTGTTTTTAAGTTACCTTGCCAAAGGCTTAATAATGACTGAATCGGGACGTGAAGTTGGTAAAGCACTATTGCAAATGTTGAGCTCGCGATCTAATTTAGGACAGGAAGGCTTTACTCGAACGGTCATTGGTCTTTTACATCAGATAACGGAACCAATAATTATAGTTTTGGATGACTATCATGTGATTGCTGATATGAACATACATTACCTTTTAAATGAGATGATACGCCAAATGCCTCAAAAGCTTAAGCTTTGTATTATTTCTCGTGAAGATCCGCCGTTAACGTTAGGCAGAGTAAGAGCGACAGGTCGTATTTGTGATCTCAGGATGGCAAATTTGAAATTTTCTGTCAGTGAATCGGAAGCCTTTTTGAATAAGATGCTCTCCTTTATGACGCTGAGTACAGATCAAATCAGTTTGATTCAAGATCGAACTGAAGGTTGGATTGCTGGCTTACAATTGATGGCGCAGACATTAATTAGATCAGAGAACAAGGACAACACACTACTATCAATTGGGGCAAGTAATGACTACATTATGGAATATCTCTTGGAAGAAGTGCTAAATACGTTTGATAGTGAGACACAACTCTTTTTATTGAAAACCTCAATTTTTGATGATTTTTGTGAAGACTTATCTGATTATGCATTAGGTGTAATCAGTGGCACGAGCCATACGTTTTTAGAGATATTAAAGAGAAAAAATAGCTTTATTTCAAGTTTTGGAATGATGGACAATCATTCTATTAATGTAACTTGGTATAAATATCACCATTTATTCCGCGACTTATTAAGACAAAGATTAAACAATGAAAAATCAATAACGAAAGCGACGATTGACGAAGTATATAAAAGAGCTGGAGAATGGTATGAAAATAGAGCACAATATCTATCGGCCATTCACTATTATTTTAATTTACCTCTTGAAGCAGCAAGATTAATAGAGTTACAATGGGAACCTATGGATATTGAACTGAAATCAAATATCTGGCTCTCACTTGCTAGAAGACTACCTGATGTACTTTGTAAAAGAAGTCCTGTGATTTCTATGGGAATTGGTTGGTCAATGTTGGATGCAGGTGATACAGAAGGTTGCGTAAAATGGTTTCAGCATGTGGAAAAACTGATAGACCCTACACATTTATCAAGTGGGGAATGTGATGATTTATTGATCTTTGATCAACGAGAGTTCGAACAGCTTCCGGCCTATTTAGTAAGTGCAAAAGCCTACATTGCCGCATCGACAGGCGATTATGAGACTTTATTTTCTATGAAGGAGCAATTAAAAATCATAACAGATACAGTCCCTTATCAAAGAACATGGGTCATAGACACCTTTGTAGGTGTACTGGACTGGGCCAATGGCGAGTTAAATCAAGCATTTGTGACCTTTAATAAGGTTTGGATAAAGGCGAAACAATCTCTACCAATGATCGTTCAAGGATCTATATTTGCTCTTCTTGTAGAAATAAAAATACAAAAAGGCGAGTTGATTGATGCGGAACAAATGCTAGTAGAGGAGATTAAAAAATTACAACACCCTGCCGGTGATGGACTTTATGCCTTATATAAACTTTATCAGGGGATGTTATACTTTATGCAGGGACGAATGGATCAAGCGTTTCTAGCGATTGAGGAGAGCCAAAATTTTGGCGTGCTCTACAATCATATGGATTGGCAGTATAAACAAGAGCTCTTAAAAGCGAGAATAGAAATGATGTATGGTAATTTAGAGTCCGCAATGAAGTGCGTTGAACGCGGAAAAACACATCATTTTAATAACCCAATTCCAGAGTTTATGGGGTATGAAGATCTTGAGTTTTGGATACAACTAGAAACAGCTAAGAGAGAAAACAGATTGGCTACGTTTGTAGATAAAAAATGGCAAGTGTTTTTAGAGAATGAAAAAGATGAAAAAATACCTAACTATCTCAAAGAGAATCAGTATAAATTACTTTTTTGGTATGCTCCTAAAAAATACCATGCTTACTCTGAAATGTGCCAGTTACTTTTAAAGCGTGCAATATCACAAAAAAGATATGTACAAATCGTCGAGTTTTGCCTCATTTCTATCCGATATGCCACAAGCGTCTCAGTTCAACAACAACTCCTTAATGAAGCAGAGGAAGTCGCCAAAATGAATCACATAAGGTTACCTTTCTACGAATTTTCAGATGTATTTGTCGATGAAATAAATGCGTCAAATTCTGGTTCGAAACATTTATTAACTGAGAGAGAACTAGACGTTTTAAAATTAATTGCCGAAGGCTATTCGAATCAAGAGATTGGTGCAAGCCTATTTTTGTCGCTCAGTACGATAAAAAGCTATAATTACAGTTTGTTTAGTAAACTAGATGTCAAAAGAAGAACAGAGGCAGTCGCTAAAGCAAAAGAAATGGGCATACTTTAAAATACAAACTTTGGTTGGTAGCAGCCAAAGTTTTTTTTAGTTATGATAGAGCTACAAAGAGTCTAGGAGGTGCAAGATGTTTTATTCCATTATGATAAAAGGCAATCTTAAGCCACACTGGTTTGAGAGTCTATCAGTAGAGAAATTTGATGCATTCAATACGATTATACGAGGCGAATTGGTCGATCAAGCCGCATTATTCGGGGTTTTAAATCGTATTCGGGATCTTGGTGTTGAACTTATATCAGTTACAAGTGAAGATGAGGTGAAAGCATATGAAAGCAATCGTTCAAGATAATTATGGCAGTTGGGATACTTTAAAAGTTGAAGAAGTAGCGATTCCAATTCCTAAAGAAAATGAGGTTCTAGTAGCAATAAAAGGGGCATCGCTTAATGCACCAGATTGGCGGTTATTACAAGGTAAGCCTTTTATCGTTAGAGCTGTTTCAGGATGGCTTAAACCCAAAGCAAGAGTTAAAGGAACTGATTTTTCAGGCATCATAACGACAACTGGAAGATCTGTTAAAGAATTTAAAGTGGGTGATTGTGTCTACGGTGATTTATCGGGATGTGGCTTTGGTGCTTTTGCGGATTTCGTTTGCGTAGATGAGAAACAAATAGCGAAAATGCCGAGCAATCTATCTTATTCAGAAGCAGCTTCTTTGCCACTTACAAGTGTCACTGCATTACAAGCGGTAAGAAACCTTGCGAATGTCAATCAGAGCGATCGCGTTCTCATCGTAGGTGCATCAGGTGGTGTTGGGAGTTATATGATTCAGCATTGCAAGAATTTGAAAGCACATATAACTGCAGTTGTTAGTACAAAGCGAATACCTCAAGCGATTCAATTAGGTGCAGATGATGTAATTGATTATACTACGGACGATTTATCGAAGATGACTTCAAGCTACGATGTGATTTTATATGTGAACGGTAATTATCCGATTGCTATTTTTCATAAGATGTTGTCTGACAAAGGTAGATTTGTATTGGTAGGCAGTAGCAATTTGAAGCATATATTATATCTTTCGATTTTCGGAAAAAAACTTAGTAAAAAATATGGAAAGCGCTACAGCGTTTTGATGGCGAAACCCAATGTGAATGACTTGAAATTTATTTCTGATTCGGTTGAACAGGGCAAATTAATACCTGTTATCGATCGACAAATTGAGTTTTCTGAGATTCCGTATTGGATTGGAGAACTTGAAAAAGGCCATGTAGGTGGTAAAATTATCGTATCTCTGGAATGAAAATCTTCAGGCATCTAGCCTATAGATTTTATATCAATTTCTTTGCTGCCAAATAAAAAATCCCCTTCATATACTAAAAGCATGAAGGGGACTTGTTTTGTTTAAAACTTGAATGTGGTATAATTAATCCATTTGTATAAAGAGTACTTTTAAATAATTGCTCTCTTCATATTTGAAATGCGTTCTAAAATCCTTTGGTAACTGATGTACTTCGAGAATTTTAAATCGTTTGTTTGCAAGATTAAATCCTTTTCCGACCAGTTGTTTAAATTTGTCTAATGTAATGTTACTTGAGTTATTTGATGCGATTATAATTCCCTTTTGAGAGGTGATCTTAATAGCATCTGCAAGCAAAGTTGGATAATCTTTTTCAGCACTGAAAGTAAAATCTTTTGACTTGGCATAGCTAGGTGGATCTAAAATAACAAGATCAAAATGAAGCCCTTTCTTTTGAGCAAATTTGAAATAGTGGAAAACATCTTCTACTAAAATCGGATGATTTTCAGGTGAAATATGATTTAATTCGTAGTTCTTTAATGTATGCTCTAAGCTTCTATTTGCCAAATCAATACTGGTGACACTTTTCGCACCGCCGATTGCAGCAAACGTTGAAAATGCACCTGTATAAGAAAATGTGTTAAGGACAGTTTTGCCCTTGGCATATTGATTACGTATCGCTTTTCTTATTTCTCTTTGATCAAGGAAAACGCCAACCATGCCCCCTTCGTTAAAGAAAACAGATAGCTTTACACCATTTTCAAGCACTGTTATTGGAAAAGTGAGTGGTTTTCCAGCTATAAAGCCATCATTAACTTCTTCATGATCATCAAAACGACATTTTTCATAGATGGCATCAAACTCAACCGAATTTTTAAGTGCTTTTTCGATTTGATTCTTAAAGGCATAGATCCCTTTGCTATAATAGTTAATTAAGTAAGAACCTGCATAAAAATCGATGGTTAATCCGCCGATGCCATCTCCTTCGCCATTAAAAACACGAAAAGCGGTTGTTTTAGGATTGTTGTATAAGCCAAGACGTTTTTCGATACTTTGATAGAGCTTTTTTAGGAAAAAAGTATCATCGATTTTCTCACGCTCATTATTTGACAGCACCCAACCCAAGCCTTTGTTTTGAAGACCATAGTACCCTGTCGCAACAAACTTACCTTTTGAATCCGTTAGTTTGAGTAGTTGTCCTTCTTCGATGTCAGATGTTTCAAGTAGTTGATACCCAACAACACTTTCCTTGAAAATCAATGGGTACTTTTCTTTGAATTTCTCAACATGTTTATCATGTAATTTTATTTCGTACATCGTAACTCCTT
>DJWQ01000007.1:0-4649 GCA_002441045.1 Firmicutes bacterium UBA6226
AACTGTGTATAACCTGATAATACTATTTTTATCGTTTCCGGACTGATCTCTTCTACCTGTTTCAAAAGCTCAAGTCCATTCATGCCAGGCATTCGCATATCTGTAATAATGACACTAATTCTTTCATCTCTGACAAAAGCCTCAAGTGCTTGCATACCGCTTGTTGCAAAAACTAAGGAATAAGGCTCTGCATGTAAGCCTCTACTCAGTGACTTTAAAATTTCAACTTCATCATCGACGATGAGTACCGTATGCTCCGAATAATCTACCATGGTCTCCCCCAGAATCATTGTTTATACTTATCTAAAATATCCTTTAAAAAATCATTGTTTACATTTAAAACGTCCATAGAATAGCTAAAATTCATATCATTATTTCCCATCATGTTATTATCAATCTGAGAAGCCAAACACATAAGCGCAACTTGCTTCTTATTAGATATATCTGGATCGTTTGGCGTATGATGATACAAAGTCATTTCGATGATGTCATAAGGGAATGCCCACCAATTCAAAAAATAACCGCCAATAATCGCATGATCAATGCCATATATTTCTTGCTCTTTCTGTAAAAGACCATCATCTTGGTAACTATGGCTTAATATTTGATTATAATAATCCTCTCCGAAAATTTGAAGCATGATAATTTTACCAATATCGTGCACAATGCCAGCCGCACTGATAATTGGAGGTACCTTTGTACCAAAATATTTAACGAATAAATCTTGAAAAATCAAGTTCGTTCGATTTGAATGTGTCCAAATATATTCTGATTTTGAGTACGTCTTCTCATTCATCTGTGAAATTTCATAGGATAAAACGATTTGTTTTAGGTTATTTAAGCCTATAAACATTATCGCCTGCTGAATATTGCCAGTGCGTGCAGCATAAAAAGCTGAATTTGCAATTCGGAGAATGTTGGATGTGATCGCCGGGTCGCGTTCTATGATACTCGTAATTTCTTCAATGCTTTTATCGCGTTGTATGTAGAGATTTAACTCATTGAAAAGTCTTGGAATCGTTTTTATGCTATCGAATTGTTGAATGGTTTTGAAAAGATGTGAATCCTTCAATCGTTCTTCTAAAACAAACATTTTTCTAATACCTTCAATCAACTCGTCATTATTCCAAGGCTTATAATAATATTGTTTTGCAAGATTCTTGCTCACTGCCTCAGTGATACTAGATGCAGATGCATACCCTGTAATAGCTACCCTAATCGTTTCAGGTGAAGCCTCTTTAAACAGTTTGAGCACTCGAATACCATCAAAGTAAGGCATCTTAATATCAGTGATTAGCATATCCAGTTGGTCCAACTCTAAAAAGATCTCAATCGCTTCTTTGATACCATTCGCATAGTAACACTCAAACTCAAGATTTCTAAAAGCGCGATTTAACGCTCTTAAAATATTGCTTTCATCATCAATAAATAGAATTTTTTTCATAATTGACCTCGCCATCTACCATTGCAACCATTTATATTTCAATAGGTATTATACCCCTTTGTCAAGCTTCCTAACATTCAATAAAATCTTCAAACATCGTGCCCTCAGATTTTTCAGAGGCAAGATTATGACTAAAAAAAGAGCTAGAATGGTCAGTTCTAAGCTCTTATATTGATATATGCTTTTCTATTAATTCTTTAAACCTATTCTTCAATTACTTTTTCAACATATTCAGAAGTGAACAATTTTAGCATTGCACCATACTCCATTTTAAATGAAATTATATCCCCAACTTTGTATTCGGCTTTCGCTTGAGTAAAGTCAAGAATCATGTGATCACTTGAAGCACCTAAAATTTTAAGGCGTTCGTCAACTGGAATAAGGTTGGTATGATCAACGTCTTGTCTTCCAATTGCAACTATTCCGCGTTGGATCATCCCTTGATCTTCAAATACAGGTTTGTTACCAAATGCATCCATTCCAATCAAACCTTTCGGAACAGAATTCTTAAATTTATATTCGACGAGTTGCGCTTCTAAAACAAAGGCATCGTCATGTGTACCAGGAATTTGCTCGCCATATGCTGCTTCTCTACCAAGTACAATCCCTTCTCCAACTCTTAGATTGTTAATTCGCTTCGGTATTGTCTCTCCGTCTAGCAAGTATAAGCTGCTTGAATTACCACCAGAAACAATATTAAGTGAAATCTTATAAGTCGCTTCAATATGATCTGCAAGCTTCGTTAACTCACTAAGATTCTCTGGTGTAGGAATTACGCCACCATAGCAGGTTAGATTGACACCAATGCCTTCAACCGTAATCCATTCATTTTTAAGAATTTCCGGCATTACTAAATCAACGTCCTCAGGTAAAAAGCCTTCTCGAAGGTCACCAAGATCAAACATGACAACAATTCGATGTTTTTTGCCTTGTTGCTTTGCAGCTTCATTTAAAGCTTCAATCGTCTTAAGCTCTGAGTTAAAGCTGATATCCGCATACTTGACCACTTCATCTACTTCAGATAACATCGGTAATCTTAAAAGAATCTTTTCACATGGGAGTTCAGACAACTTTACTAAATTTTGAACTCTTGAATCAGCAACTGCACTGACACCTGCCTCCAAACAAATCTTAGCGAGATTTATATCTGCAGAATGAACTTTGGTAACCACAAAAATATTGATGCCCTTTGCTTTAGCTTTGTTTACAATAATTTCAGTATTTTCTTTTAGCTTGGTTTTGTTGATCACTACACGTGGATACATCTGGACCTCCTAATCGATTTGAAGTGACTTTTTCATTAATAATAACGCAGAAGCTTCATGCTCTTTTGATAAAACACCTAACGATGCCATAATATAATCATTATCTATAAGGATTTGCGTCTCTTTATTTGGGAGAAGTTTGTTTCCAAGATAATGCTCTGTTATTGTTTTCAATAATGTTACACGATTTGGAAGTCGAGTACAAGCCCCACCCGTTCCCACAATAAACTTAATGCTGGTTAAATCCTTACCCTCAGCATATGTTTTTTTACCACCACCACCATAAAGCGTTCTAAAACCACCAGCGTGTCGATCAGCCGAAATAACGATAGCTTCCTTTGTTAATCGCTCAACAAAAGCAATTTGTAGGTCTGTTTGAGGGATTGGTACATGTTCCTCAACCAATTGATATAACGTTTTTTCGTCTATCGCTAAATCCTTACATAAAGCGTCGTTACCTATCATCTCTACAATATTTCGCATATTGACATAGACGCCAAGATCCCCTTCAACTGTCCTTTTTGCTGTCGGTTCAGGACTAATAAGTATCCTCGACACTTCCTCACTACCATCTGTAACAGAATGGATATCTGTCGTTGCACCACCAACATCGACTGTCATTAAATCGCCAATGTCATTTTTAAGTAATTTAGAAGCTTCCATAACGGCACCTGGCGTCGGAATGATGGTTCCTGAAACCATTTCTCTAATATGCTCCATTCCAGGAGCATGGATGATATGCATCTCAAATATATCTTGTATGACTTTTCTTGCTGGTTCTACATTTAACAAATCAATTTTAGGATAAACATTCTCAACAATATATAACTGATCGCTTTTACCAGCCTCTTCAAATATCAACTTAATTTCATCTTGATTTTGCACATTTCCCGCATAAAGTACTGGCACATCAAATTCTAAAGCTGCGATTAACTCAGCATTATAAATGGCAGTATCGGTCTCGCCGTAATCTACACCACCAGCAATCATAATTATGTTGGGTCTTATTTGCTTTAATTTTGCAATATCCGTTCTTTTTAGCTTCCCTGCTGTCACCAAATGAAGGTTAGCACCAGCGCCAAGTGCTGCTTCTTTAGCGGCCTTCGCTGTCATATCATACACCAAACCATGAACGGTCATCTTCAGACCGCCAGCGGCACTACTCGTAGCTAGCAATTTATCATAGCTTAGATCAGTTACTTCGAATGAACGTTTAAGATCTTCAATTGCTTCTTGAAGACCAATTCTAACATCACCTTGTTGTACACTTGTAGGTGCTTGACCTTGACCGACAAATGCGGGATTTTCTGTGTCTATGCCATTAAAAGCATTAACGACAGTCGTTGTACTACCAATTTCAGCGACTAATATGTCAATTTTCATATTGCCTCCATCTACAGTCATATAATAAGTTATTACTTCGTAAATGCATTTGTTTAACAACTTAATAAAATGTCTGATTCTTCATATCTTTCATTGCTGCTTTTATAAAAAGCTTAGCAAAGTTACTCTTTGCTAAGCTTAAAATTTTTGCCATCTCTTGATTACTCGCCTCTTTGAGCTCTACGTTGTTTTACTAAGAATGTTGCGACGTTTACGCCACGGTCATATCTACCAAAACCTTCGTCCATACCATTTTCTCTAGCAATATCAGGTGTTACTTGAGTACCACCAGCACAGATGATAAATTGATCTCTAACGCCTTTCTCAACTGCATACTCGTGGATGCGTTTCATGTTTTTGTAGTGAATATCATCATGAGAAATGATAGTCGAAGCAAGAATGACATCCGCATTGATTTCTATAGCAGCATCTACTAATTTTTCAACTGGTACAGATGTGCCCAGGTACTCAACTTCACAGCCATATTTCTCAATACCACCATGTTTAATATCAATTACTTCTCTAAGACCAACTGAATGCTCATCTTGGCCAACAGT
>DJWQ01000007.1:4692-12623 GCA_002441045.1 Firmicutes bacterium UBA6226
TGAATCACTTCTACATCTTTAAGATTCATCTTTTTAGCAAATTCGATTGCAGCAAATTGTGCTGGTCTTAAGCTAATTGGTAATAAGATTTCGATTTGAACCACACCATCGCCTAACCATTGAACTTCAGGTTTTACATAGTTAGACTCACCGTGTTCGCCTCTATACTTTTCAGTTTCAGCCATACGTTGGTTGACGTTATCGTTTTCATCAAGCTCATCGATGAACACAATTTTTTCAGGTTTTTCAAATGTACAACCACCGATTAAATCAGATGGATTTTCTACATTGTATTGTGCAACGTTGTTGTAACCAAAGTGAGCAGTTACAGGTGCCATATAGTCTGTCGCTCTTTCATAAACCGTACCAACACCTACACCACCATCTATCTTACGGCCGATACCATCGCCATTTCTTTCAGGATAAATACCTGAGTCTACGAAAAAGCCTTGTTCAACCGCATTAAAGTAACCGCCAGCTTTTACGATTTCTTCTAAATAAAGAACCGCTCTTTCCTTAAGCTCTCTTGCTTTATCTCTTAAATAACCTTCGTCTTTAAGCGCAACCATGTCCATCAATCCATCAAGACCAGCAAAAGTTTGTTTCGCTGTATTACATGCCTCGATGTTGTACATATGCCAAGGTACATTTCTACCTTCATCTGGTGTAATGGTCGATTGAATATCTGCAGATGTTAATCTAGAGATCAACATGTTCATAACGTGTGTTACAGTTGCTTCTCTTGAAGATGAAGTGATATACTTCGTATTCATTTGTGCACGCATTTTGTACTCTGTGAAAAGGTCACGAAGCGCAACTGCATATGGTAAATCAAGCTTCATACAAGGTGCTGGTGATGAAGTTGGCGGTACTGTAGAAAGTGAGATATTTGCTTTTGGCATACCTACTTTGTGTGAATAAAGCGCATTGATACCATGTTGTACCATTAACTCAGGCATAACTTTCCAAGCTTCTCTAGCAGTTGCATTTGCATTGTGCGCGCCGTCGATTTGAACCATATCAGCCCAAGTCATTACTTTTTTAGATTCTGCAGCATCAACAAATGAACGAACCATATTGATATTTCTATAAAGAACGTTGTATTGTGGATCTTGATGCGCGCCGTTTACGCCTTCTTCTGCAAGCATTACAGCTACATCTGGGCCAGCAACTCCTGAAACATATGAATGATAATTGATAGGTCTTCCAACTTCTTCTTCGATAAGGTCAAGTGCTTTTCTGTGCGCTCTAACTTGCTTTCTAGAAATTGGAACCCCGCCGATACCTTGAGGTGTGCCTTCGATAAGGCCATCAAAGTGAGATTGTCCAGCAGTTCTGATAACCATGATATGGTCAGCACCATGCCAAGCTGCCATTCTCATACGTCTAATATCATCTTCAAATCTTCCTGATGCGATTTCAGTTGTAATTGTATTATTTGGTTGTGGATCGATGTTACCAAAGTATTGTGCCGCTGGCATTGGTATATAGTTTTTAAGCGGTGTAGACATATCGCTAAATTCAAAAGGACCGTAAACTTGCTTTTCGCTTTTTTCTCTCCAAGTCCAACCACGTCTTTTTGGTCTATAACTTTCAAGATCTTTCAATATCTCTTTTACATCTATCTTTTTATTGATATCTAATTGAGTCATTACTTGTTACCTCCCTTGAAGATTTGGATAGCATCATCCCAATGTTTGCCTTCGATTAATTCAAGACCTGCTGTGCGCACATCTAAGTTCTTTTCCTTAGCGATTCTATAGATGACATGACCTACGCCATGGCCTATTAAACCTCTATCGATAGCACCATCCACTAATGGTTGCGCTTCTAAGCTTGAAAAACCCATACGAAGTAAAACTGAGCGTTCAATTGCTGGTGAGGTATGTGACTTTGCTAAGTCAAGTAATGGATCTACAATCTGTTCTACTAACTCCCAAAATCTTTCCTTTAATGCTTCATCAGAAAGCTGAGCGAGATGTTGATTTCTTTGTAAATAATCATCTTCTCTTTTTACAAAACCTTTCATTCCGATCCTCCTATTTTTTATTCCGCATCTTTATTTAACTCGTTATTACGATTACTGTAATTCTTTAATCACTTTCTCAACATAAGCTTTGTCTTTTTTTGTTTCTAAGCAAAGATAATTGATTTCATCTTCGCTCAACTGCGCAAATGATTTTCCTGCGATTGCATTTTTAATAAGTGAAGTTCTGAGTTTGTCCATATCCAAATCGATTGCTTTAATTAAGTTTGGATGACTTGGCAAGATAATATTCATGCCTGGTTTTTGATCCGCTGGATTACCAAAGTGAATATCGATGCCATTATCTCTTGCAAAGGATAATTGTGGTTGAATATGTTTACCTGCACCTGTATATTCTGTTTCTTGAACGACAATGATTTGATCGGCGTCCATCTCTTGAGCGATACTAAAAGCCGCTACTAATGCTGTATTACCTGCTGGTCCTTTTTCTAATCCTTCAAGTTGTGCCAAAGCTTCAGTCATATAGAATACTTCGCCCTGTGTAACAGTAACGTATCTATCCATATAACGCATCGGTCTAGCAGCGGATCTCGGAACATCTGATCGATCTGGTACGGTTGAGAAAGGTACGCCAAACCCAGTATGACCTGTGGTGAATGATTTTTTATTAAACTGTTCATCACTTGCCATATGAAGTCCTGATAAATCTACAGAAGCACCTACAACTGTTGTATCTAGAGCACCTGCTTTTATTAATCCTCTTGCTGTACCAGTGAGATTGCCACCACCTGCATTGGTGCATACAACAACATCTGGGTCTTTACCATATTTTTCTCTGCATTGCATAGAAAGCTCGTACCCTAAGGTTTCAACACCAGCGATACCAAACGGTGTGTAAAGTGATGCGTTGAAATAGCCAGTTTCTTCAAGTAGGAGTAAAAATTGATAAAAAAGCTCTGGACCAACAGTTAATTGTACAACTTCAGCGCCATAAGCTTCACATTTACGCGCTTTTTCAACGATTTCAGGTTGTCCAACTCCTTTTGAATCGAACGTTTCTTGGACGATGATACATTTAAGACCATGCATAGCTGCTTGAGAAGCAACTGCAGAACCATAATTACCGCTTGTTGCTGCAATAACGCCCTTATAGCCAAGTCGCTTCGCATGATAAACCGCATTAGCAGCTCTTCTTGCTTTAAAGCTTCCAGAGGGATTGCTCGCTTCATCTTTTATAAATATTCTCGCACCTTTTCCTTTTGGCGCAAGCTTTCTTGCTAAAGCAGTTATATTTCTAAGCTCTAAAAGTGGTGTATTACCGACGCCTGTTCTGCCTTGAATCTCCTGCATTTCTTCAAGTGTATAACCTGTTTCACGCATCATTCTTTCATAATCAAAATTAATGCCATCTAGTTCAAAATCAGTATAGTCTATACCGATTGCTTGTTTCATAATTTCATTTCTTCGGCTCATTACCGCTGAATATGAATTATCTTTCATCTTGATCACCTCCAAAAAGAATATTTCTTAAATCTATTCCAATTTGAGTGATCTCTGGAACATAATTGCCAAAAGAATGCTTATAGGTTGGTTCAAGCTCAATAACAGTCCCTTTTTCAATACGACCTGTAATTGTCTTTACTTCTATCTCATCACCCATATTTGCATCTGATTGACTAAAACCTTTAACCCACATTTCTAGAGGTACTTTTTTAGTATCCTCTGGCACTTGTGGCGCGCGTTCAGCTGGTGTTAATATCGTTCTATGGATTCTAACCCAATCGCCTTTCTTAATTGTCAAATCAAACACCTCTCTTATTTAACAAAGTTTCTCATATCGCCCATGATTGCTCTAGGAACCGGTAAGTCTAACATAGTTTTTAAACCTGGTTCAGCATTAATCACTTGAGGAATCATGTTAACGCACATAGCGATTGTACCTAAACCACCTTCAACTTCAGGTTTAATGTTCATGTTAACTTCTGGAGAACCTTTTAAAGTAATATAATCGCCAGTAAAAGTGCCTTCCATTTCTGGTTCGATTTGTTGTGGGTGAATCATATTGATTTTTACTTCTCCGTCAACAAAACCTTGACCTGTCATATTTACGCCTGCAACATTGCCAGCAGCAGCAAAACCGTGAGGCGATTTTCTATCTACAGTTGTTACAATCGGCTTCATTTGAGTTTCGATTTTTTGAACGTCCCAGCCAATTGCATCTGCGATCATATTGATTGATTCAGCAAAACCAACATGACCAGCAAGTGAGCCATCCTCAACACCTTTGTTAAACTCATCTACTGTAATACCAACGCCTTGCTCTTCCATAACCGCATGGCCAAATGGTGATAAACTGTTTACTCTTTTTGCTTCGATTTCAGTTACATCTGTCATACATCCAGTTAATACAACCACTAATAAGTCCATGATTAAACCTGGATTAATACCAGTACCTAAAATTGTAACGCCATTTTCTTTTGCTATTTTATCGAGTTCAGCTGCAAGTTCAGGACTTTGTGCTTTAGGATAAGACATTTCCTCTGCAGTTGAAATTACGTTGATTTTTTTCTCAAGAACGTGTTTTAATCTAGGAAACGCTTTAGCAGTAAATGAATCTGTCGCTGTTAAGCAAATATCGCAAGATTTTTCTGAAATGACTTCGTCGATGTTTTCATTAACAATTACTTCAGGTCTAGAACCTCTTTCAACACCTAAAAGTTCGTAAATACTTTTGCCAACTCTCTCAGGATTACGGTCACACACACCAACGATGTCTACGCCTTTTTTAGTAAGAAGCATTTTTGCCATACCGCTTCCCATTGCACCAAAACCCCAAATTGCGACTTTAATATTTTCATTTCTCATGATTGCCACCTCCGTATTTTTCCCATATTGATAGGGATCCACTCTAATACATAGCAATTCTTATGCCAATTTTTTTAACAAATGTTCAAAAAAGATTATAGCCCTTCTAACAACTTAACTGTGCAGATCCTTGCTTCAAATTCATAGTGTTACTATTTCGTAAATTTTCTGAATAATCCAATCATTGCACTAAAAAAGCAAATTTTTTTGCTATTTTACATGCAAAATATTTTGCCTTGTCCAAATATAGCAAAATATTTTGCACTTCATTTCAGAGAATTTTACACACGCATTTTAATCAAAGTGTTATAATTGAAGCATTAAGTTTAAGGAGGCATAAATGAAGCAATCATCACCCTATAAAATCTATTTTCTAATGTTTCTAGCCACCTTCTTTTGGGCAGGTGCTTTTATCGCTGCCAAACTAGGTGTTTATGATTTAAGTCCAGTTTTACTTACGTTTCTTAGAATGGGATTAGCTGCTGTTATTCTCTTTCCCATACTTGTGTTTAAGCAAAGTCAATCCTGGCAATTAGAGCTTTCCGAACTTAAATACGTCTTATCCACTGCGATCGTAGGCATGATTGGATACCATTTGTTCTTCTTTTCTGCGCTCAAATATACAACTGCGTCTAACGCTTCTATGATTAATGCTACCAATCCATTGATCACTGCACTATTAGCCACTTATTTTGCAGGCGAAAAATTAACTATCAAAAAAGTGCTACTGCTTCTAATGGCGCTTATTGGTGTCATTTATATTATTACTAAGGGAAATTTGTTTTCCATTTTAAATCTAGACTTTAATAAGGGTGATTTTATTATGCTCTGTGGCACATTCTTATGGGCAGTTTATGGTATTTTGGTAAAAAAAATAGTCCCTCTCATGGGACCTTTAAAATTGACTGCATATTCATTTTTGTTTTGCGCAGTTTTGCTATTACCTTTTGCAACTTACGACTTTATTAAGACACAGGCATATCTAGTTGGTGGCTCTCCCTATTTAGCCGTTATCTATATGGCCATCTTTCCCACGGTAATAGGTTATTCGATCCAACAACTTGCCATCCAAGAAATCGGTCCGTCAAAAGCTTCATTATTTATCAATTGCGTTCCAATACTATCCACTATTTTAGCAGTTTTATTTTTAGGCGAGTCGATTTATACCTACCACTATATTGGTGCTGCATTGATTATTACTGCGGTTGTACTTTACAACCTCAATTCAGATTCAAAAAAACGTGCTAAGGATGCAACACCCCTTCGGTAATTAGCGTATACTCATTTTCAAGCGTATTTATTTCATCACTGTAAGACTCTTTCAACTTTCTGTTTCTCGTGAAGTATTCTGAGGTGGGTTCAAGCAAGGCGTAACTTCCGCCTTGTTTTTTTGCAGCCTTTTTAAGACTTGCTAAAACTTCGCTGAGCGCTTCTGAATGTTCAAACGCATTTAAATTACCATACAAACCAGCTAAAGCAATAGATGTAAGCGAGAGGTCTCTTACGATACCAAAGCGATCTTCCGCTTTAATGCTCCCCTTTTTATAATGCTCTTGAGTGAAAAATCTAGATTTGTCCTTCTCGAATTGTTCAATGATCGCCATTGCTATCGAATAGTATTCATTCACTTCACCTTCAACCACGATTACAAAATCATCTCCTCCCACATGTCCGATAAAGCTTGTATGTGGAAAATTTCTTTTAACCGTTTCATTCATCATATCTGCTAAATATTTAATCATTAAATCGCCTTTTTCAAATCCATAAACGTCATTATAAACCTTAAAATCATTAATATCCACGTAAATAATACACGATCCACTATTATAGGTTACTGCATCAGACATGACTCTAGTTATAACTGGATTACCTGGTAACCCCGTCAATGGGTTGCGTTCTTTTGCGTTATTTTTTTCATACATCAATGTATATTCAAATATCTTCTTCATGGAAACTGTACCAAAATATTTGCCACTTTTAGTGACAATTAAGTCGTCAAATAGTTGTTCATCTGGACGCTCCATGGCACTTTTGGCGACGACATTAATCGGCAAATAATAATCCACTATGAGAGGTGAAGCATTCATTATTCTTGAGATGGGCTTATTCGAGAACAGTGAATACCCGTATTTCCCAGACATACTTGCATCGATACTGTGTTTCATGACAATACCTACAGGCCTCTGATTTTCACAGATGCAAGCACTTCGCGCCTCAGTTTTATCTAAATGATTTTTAACTGAGATACAAGGGGTCATCGACTCATAGATTGGACTCTCATGAGAATTAATTAAATTCGAAATGTAATGATATTCATGTGAAAATTCATTTAAGTTTTTAGAAATTTTATTATAGTCCCTAATACGCGTAAGGACATCTTCATCCACCTGCTCAAACCGTTGTGCAGGCTTTTTTAAATAATAGCCTTGTCCTGCATGGACACCAAGTAAAATTAGCGTTTTTAGCTCCTCTTTGGTTTCAATGCCTTCAGCAATAATTTTAATATTTGTCGTTAATGAGGTGTCAACAAAAGCTTTAATCAGCGATTGTTTAAATGCGTCCTTATCGATCCCTCTAATCAAGTCCATATCAATCTTGATAAAATGTGGCCTAATCTCATTGATGGTCTTAAGTCCCGAATACCCAGCACCAACATCATCAATAGCAACCTGATAACCCTGTTTCCGGTAATTATTTAAAACTGAAAGAAACGCATTATAATCAAAAATAGCAGTTCTTTCTGTAATTTCAAATACAATTCGACTTTCTTCACCGCCGATTTCCTCTAAATACTCTTTGGTTAAGCCCGTCCGATAATCTGGCGATTTAATTACTTCGGGGTCCACATTCACAAACAAGAGTTTCTCAGTTTCAAGCTCCCTTATTCTCTCTAAAGCTTTTTTTCGAAAAAGCATTTCTAAATCCCATATTTTGCCCTTTTCATGAGCATGTTCAATAAGTTTTAATGGGGAGTAAAACTCTGTTTTTTCAGGTCCTCTCGATAATGCTTCATACCCGATCGTTTCACCAGTTCTTAAGTTGACAATGGGTTGGTAAAAGCTTAGCACTCTTTCATTGG
>DJWQ01000007.1:12815-35537 GCA_002441045.1 Firmicutes bacterium UBA6226
ACGATAATCTCTCTTTCAATGATTTTCAAATGCTCATTTAAGTCTGTTATTTGTTGTCCGGTATCAGGAATATAATGACTTTTTTTCAAAAGCACCTCGGCCACATGTGAGGGCATGTGTTCTTTACCAATAACATGTTCATCTGAAATTAAGTTCATCGCTGATTCTATAAAGTTCTTCAACTCTCTTATATTGCCAGCCCAATTGTACCTTTTAAAAGCTTCAAGTAATTCGGATGAAACCATCCAAACATCTTTTCCCAACTGCTCATTGTATTCTCGAATGAAATAGTCCACTAATAGTGGGATATCCTCCGCTCTTTCATTTAAGCTTGGAATTCTGATATTGATGACATTTAGTCTGTAATAAAGATCCTTGCGAAATTGTCCTTCAGTAATCAACAAATCAGGCTCTTCATTCGTCGCTGCAATGATACGAACATCTATCGGTACATCTTTCGTTCCACCGACACGTCTTACATAATTTTCTTGTAAAACCCTTAATATTTTAGCTTGTAAGGCCAAGCTCATACTATTAACTTCATCTAAAAAAAGGGTGCCACCATCAGCCTGTTCAAACAGCCCAGGCCGATCTGTTGCCCCAGTGAAGGAGCCTTTAGCTGTACCAAATAATAAACCTTCAAGCAAGGTCTCAGGAATCGCTGCACAGTTTTGTGCAATAAAGGGCTTTGCCTTACGTTCACTAGCATAGTGAATACTTTGAGCAAATAACTCTTTTCCCGTACCAGTGTCACCATAGATTAATACGCTTGAGTTTGATTTCGATGCTCGTTTTGCGATTTTTATTGCCTCAAGGTATCGATCCGTTTTGCCGATCAATTGTTCAAAGTGATATTGTCTTATACCAGCTTCTTTTTTAACTGGCTTTAAAAGCTTCTGTTGGAGCTCAATAATCTGCTCTGACATATGATTGACAGTCGTAATGTTCTTTGCTATCTCGATAGCACCAATAAGCTCATCTCCATCAAAGATCGGATAAGTTGAGTTAACCGTTTTAATATTTTTTCCTCTGAAATTCAAATAGCTTTGTTCTCTGTCAATGATGGGCACACCAGAAGAGAGAACAGTCAACAATGTGCTGTTCTCTTTTGTCCAGTCAGGAAAAATATCTAGAAGGTGCTTACCAACAACTTGTTGATGACTAAGTCCCTCTATTTCCTCTATCGCCTTATTGTAAAGTATCGTTCGACCCTTTTTGTCGACGATATGAACACCTTCCTCTATAGAATCTAAGATTTTACGACTCGCTAGATGAAGAACTCTATCAACTGACATAACGCCTCCACATTAATTAGCTTAATGGTACCAAGCCTTCATGTTCAGATTGTAATACTTTCAGAATTTTAGCGGTATATTTATCATTCTTTAAGAATCGCTTGTCATTGAGTTTTATCACCAAATAAGTCAAAGCCATTACGAATACGCCAAAAACAGCAGTCATGATTTCATTTGACTTAAAGAGACCTTGCCCAACAAACAGTCCAACAAATAGACCAAATAGCGGAATCACATACATAATAAATGCCGCACTAAGGACACCACCAGTCTCCATAGACACTTCTACTAAGTCGCCTTCTTTTGCACTTACAGCATTTTTGGCAATTAGCATTATATCTTTTTGGTCATCGCCTAACTGACAAGCGCCACAGTTGCCGCAAGCCGTGTGTCTGACGAGTTTCACCCTTGAGTATTCACCCATTTGATTGATTACGATACCAGCTCTATCCATTTCATCACCTCTTGTTTTTCAATAACGCCGATTAAGCATTGCCTTTTTCGTATGGCGTTAATTCTAGATACAACTCTCCGAGTTGCTTTTCTTCGGCAACGCTTGGTGCATTTGTAAGTAGACACTTTGCATCCTGAGTTTTAGGGAATGCAATAACGTCTCTTATATTATCAGTTCCAGTGACCAGCATAACGACTCTATCAAGTCCATATGCAATGCCACCATGTGGTGGCGCACCGTATTTAAAAGCATCTATGAAGAAGCCAAATTTCTCAATTGCCTCTTCCTCTGTGAAGCCAAGCGCTTTAAACATTCTTTCTTGAACAGATGAATTGTGAATTCTAATAGAACCACCACCAATTTCATAACCATTCAATACGATGTCATAAGCCTTTGCTCTACAGTTTGCAGGGTCTGATTCAAGTTTGTCAACATCTTCATCCTTTGGAGAAGTAAATGGATGATGCTTTGCAACATATCGATTTTCTTCTTCATCGTACTCGAAGAGTGGGAAATCAGTCACCCATAAAAACTTATAATCTTTTGGATCAAGGATGCCAAGCTGTTTTGCAACCTCACATCTAAGCGCACCTAAAGAATCAAATACAACACTTGGCTTATCTGCTACGATTAAAACTAAGTCATTTTCGCCAACATTGAATCTTTCCTTAATTTCAGTTATTTGAGCTTCATTTAAAAATTTATTAATTGACGATTGCATCTCATTACCAGAAAACTTAATCCAAGCAAGCCCCTTAGCGCCATAAGTCTTAATAAAGTCTTCAAGCTTACCTATATCTTTTCTTGAATAACGATCTGCATATCCATTGATGTTTATACCCCTAATATCACCATTTGATGCAAGCGTATCTGCAAATACTTTAAACTCAGAATCTACAAACAAGTCATTTAATGGTTTAAGCTCAAAACCAAATCGAACGTCTGGCTTATCTGAACCGTACCTTGTCATTGCTTCATGATAAGTGAGTTTTTGAAGTGGTAAAATTACATCAACGTCCGCTACTTCTTTAAAGATATATTTTAATAAATCTTCATTAATCGCTCTAACGTCTTCTTCATCAACAAACGACATTTCAACGTCAATCTGAGTAAATTCAGGTTGACGGTCCGCTCTTAAATCTTCATCTCTAAAGCATTTTGTAATTTGATAATATCGATCAAATCCAGATACCATTAATAGTTGTTTAAATAACTGTGGCGATTGTGGTAATGCGTAGAATTTATTTGGATTGACGCGGCTAGGTACCAAGTAATCCCTTGCGCCTTCAGGCGTTGGTTTGGTAAGCATTGGCGTTTCAACGTCTACAAATCCATGCGAATCAAAAAATCTTCTTGCTGCAGAAGCAATTCTATGCCTTGTAAACAGATAATTTTGCATTTTAGGTTTTCTTAAATCTAAATATCGATACTTAAGTCTTAATCTTTCATTCGCCTCATCATTATCATCCACATGAATTGGTGGTACTTCCGATTCACAAAGAATTTTAAGCTCTTCAGCAAAGATCTCAATTTGGCCCGTTGGTAAATTAGGATTTACGGATTGTCGTTTCATTACTTTTCCTGTAATAGCAATGACATACTCGTTTCGAATCGCGTTGGCTTTTTCAAAAGCAGCTTCAGAAACAGCTGTATCAAATACAACTTGGCAAATCCCAGTTCTATCTCTTAAATCGACGAAGATTAAACTCCCTAAATTTCTTCTTTTTTGAACCCAACCCATTAAAGTCACTTCTTGATCAATGTGCGTTTCTCTTAAATCGCCAGCATAATGCGAACGTTTTAAACCGTTTAATGCTTCACCCATATTTACCTCCGCTATTATTTATGATTTATAATTGCCTCTTTTTTCTTTAAAATTTCATCGAATCTATCGATATAATCTTCAAGCCCTTTGAAATTTGCAACTCTTTCAAAACGATTTTCATCAGGGAAACAAATTTTCGATACTGCCCCAGCCCCGCAAGCGACAATCGTATGCTTCTCTTCCATAATTCTCATATTATATAAAGATTCAAAACCTTCAAGTGCATAACCTACATTTTCTAGATGACCTATCATCTTCTTTTGGCGATACATATAATAAGGTGTCAATTCTACTTTTCTAAGTTCATGATCTGAAATGGCAAGCATTTCGCTTACAACTTGATCGTGAGCTAACTCATATGCTTCAAGCGATTCAATCAGTTTTGATGCTTTTTTAACCGCTAAAGTATGAATGGTTACATTTTCGGGATTAAAGCTGATTACTTTTGAAATCGTTCGCTTTGCGTCATCAACCGACTCACCTGGTAAGCCCATAATTAAATCCATATTGATGCTCTTAAACCCAACACTTCTCGCAACTTTGAATGCCTCAGCGATCATCTGATCATCATGCTTTCTTCCGATTTGAATCAAAGTCTCATTGTTAAAACTCTGAGGATTGATGCAAATACGATCGACGCCATATTGCTTCATTATTTCCAGTTTCTCTTTTGTAATGGTATCCGGTCGGCCCGCTTCTACAGTATATTCCTTAACCTGACTTAAGTCTAGTCGGCTTTCAATCTTCTGTAACAAAGTCTCTAATTGAGGTGCGTCTAGACTTGTAGGCGTTCCGCCTCCTATATAGATACAGTCGATTTCCTTGTTTGCCAGTTCGACCTGATCAATCGCATAACTGATCTCATCCATTAAAAGCTCAAGATATTTAGGAAGTAGCTTACCCTTTAATTTCATGTCATTCGATGGGAACGAACAGTAAACACATCGCGTTGGACAAAATGGAATACAAATATAGAGTGAAACCGACTCTTTTCGATTTGGATACAAATGTGGCCTTTCTCTTTTTGCAACTTCAATCATTAAATCCACTTTATTGGGCTGCACCAAGTACTCGTCTGATAAAATCGCTCTAATACTTTGCTCATCATACCTTTGATCCCATAATTCATGTACAATTTTAACGGGCCGAATGCCAACTAAAATGCCCCAGTCAGAAGTAGGCTTAAATTGTCTCTCTAACATATGATATAGGTGTCGCTTAATTTCATGTCGATCTGTTTCAGAGCGCACAAATAAGGTCCTCTCTACAAGAACCTTATCCATATACATACTCATCTCCACTGTTGATTCATCCGTATTGAGAAACACACCTGTTACGCCACTTGAGACCAACTTGTCAAACGCCTCTATAGAGTCTGTAAAGTTGATCTTTGTAACAGGGAGAAAAATCTCAATTAAAGCATCTACCTCAAAGTGAATTTCATTTTTATTTTTAAAAACAACCAACTGAACTTTCATATCTTAACCTTGTAAAAATGGATTGCGTTTTCTTTCAAAGCCAATTGAAGAACTAGCACCATGCCCTGGATAAACGGCAACTTGATCCTCTAAAATCATTAGTTTGTTTAGAATGCCTTGTATCAACTGTTTATGGCTACCACCAGGCAAATCTGTTCTTCCTATTGAACCATAGAATAATGTATCACCGCTAAAGAGGACCTTTTCTTTATCAAAATAAAGGCAGATGCCTCCTGTTGTATGTCCTGGCGTATGAATCACTTTACACTTTAAGCCACCCAATGAAAGAACTTCACCTTCTCCTATGGTACGATCTGCATTAATAGCAACCGTAGGACCATTCATTGATTGTGTCAAGTTGAGACTAGGTGTCTTTAGCATTTCCTCTTCATCATGGTGAAGCAAAACTGGCGCTCCAGTTAATTTTTTAAGTTTTTCAACACCACCGATATGATCACCATGTGCATGCGTTAAAACGATATAAGCAATATTTAAACCTAAATCTTCAATTTTTTTGTAAATTCTTTCCGCTTCACCACCTGGATCGATTACCATACCGATGCGTGTTTCTTCATCGCCGACGATAAAACAATTTGCGGCATATGCGCCTACAGCTATTTTTTCTAAAATCATTTGGCCCTCCAAAAGTTAAAAGCACTTTTTACTATCGACTAAAACCGTTACTGGTCCATCATTTTGAATGTCTACCACCATGTGTGCTTGAAACTTTCCTTTTTGAACATTAATACCCAAACCTAAGACGGTATCACAAAACTGTTCATAAAGCTTATTTGCATGATCCGGCTTTGCAGCACTCATAAAGTTTGGCCTTCTGCCTTTTCTACAGTCACCCATCAGTGTAAATTGTGAAATGCAAAGCATTTCACCTCCCACATCTAGCAGGGATAAATTCATTTTTTCTTCATCATCTTCAAAGATTCTTAGATTGACAATTTTATCTGCCATATATTGAACGTCCTTTTCGGTATCGCCTTCTTCAACGCCTAAAAGTACATTCAAACCCTTCGCTATTTCACCCACAGTTTTGTCTTCTACAACAACCGAGGAAAAATTAACGCGTTGTACGACTGCTCTCATTTCGCCTCCTAAGAACTAATCCTCTTGACTTCAATCATATCTTCTAAATTCTTGAGCTTTTTCATCAACTTATTTAGTTCTTCAATATCTGAAATTTCAATAGTGATATTTACGATAGCAATACCATTCTTATCGATTTTCGCATTGATTCCTGACATGGTCATATCGAGCTCATGCATCATCATCGTAATTTCTGATAATAAGCCTTTTCTATCTAATGAAACCACTTGTACACTAGCAGAATAGGACGTATTTGCACTATCTGCCCATGATACTTCGATAAAACGATTTTTACTCTCATCGGTCTTTTCAAAGTTCTCGCAGTCACTTCTATGAATAGTGACACCTCGACCTCTTGTAATATAACCGATGATGCTATCTCCAGGTACAGGTGTACAGCATTTAGCAAATCGCACTAGGATATCATCAATTCCTTTTACAACAACACCTGTATCGCTTTTCTTAATCGGTTTTTTCTTGTTTGGAAGATCCTCAAACTTTTCAACATCTGTTTTCTGTTTAGCAAGCTCTTCTTTTTGCTCTTTGAAAAACTTTTCTTTTATTTTAGGTACAACTTGACTGGTTAAGATTCCACCGTAGCCAATCGCATTATACATATCTTCTATTGACTTTAGGCTAAGACGTTTTAAAATGGCCTCTAAATAATCTTCATTTAAAACGACTTTTACAGGTAAATTCTGACGCTTTAATTCAGCGATGATAATCTCCTGACCCTTTTCTACATTTTCATCTCTGCGTTCTTTCTTGAACCACTGTTTGATCTTTTGTTTTGCTTGTGTGCTCTTAACAAATTTCAACCAGTCTCTAGAAGGTCCCTGAGCGGTCTTAGTGGTCATAATCTCAATTCTTTGACCATTTTGAAGTTGATAGTTAAGTGGCACTATTCTCCCATTAACCTTGGCACCAATACACTTGTTGCCTACCTCTGAGTGAATTTTATAAGCAAAGTCAACAGGTGTACTTCCTACAGGCAGATCGACAACCTGACCATTTGGGGTAAATACAAAAACCTCAGTATTGAACAAATCCAATTTTAATGAATTCATGAATTCACTTGGATCCTTTAAGTCACTTTGCCACTCCATCATTTGTCTAAATGACGAAATTTTCTTTTCCATTTCATTGTTGGATGTCTTGTTACCTTCTTTGTATTTCCAGTGAGCAGCGATACCGTATTCCGCGATTTCATGCATTTCTCGTGTTCTAATCTGAATTTCAAAGGGTTCACCATTTCCCATCAAGGTCGTATGAAGCGACTGATAAAGATTGGCTTTAGGCATTGCAATATAGTCTTTAAATCTACCAGGAATCGGTTTCCAAAGAGTATGCACAGCACCGAGTGCACTGTAGCAATCCTTAATATCACTACAGACCACACGAATCGCAGTCAAATCATAGATTTCGTCAAACTCTTTATGTTGGAATTTCATTTTCTTATAGATACTATAGAAATTCTTAGGTCTACCATATATTTCAAAATCTAAGCCGAGCTCAGTTAAAGCCTGCTCAATTTGATGAATATAGTCGTTAATAATTGACTCTCTCTCTGTACGCTTTTTATCTACCTTGCGTACGAGATCCTTGTAACCTTCAGGATCAAGATACTTGAGACTTAGATCTTCTAATTCCCATTTAATTCTGAATATACCAAGTCGGTGTGCGATTGGGGCAAATATTTCAATGGTTTCCTCAGCCTTTTCTCGCTGTTTCTCAGGTGTCATTGCACCTAGCGTTCTAATGTTATGAAGACGATCGGCAAGCTTAATCAGGATGACCCTAATGTCACTGGACATCGCTAAAAACATCTTTCTCAGATTTTCAACCTGCTGTTCTTGTTTTGTTTCATAGTTAATAATCGCGAGTTTTGTAACGCCATCAACAAGTAAAGCGACCTCTTTCCCGAATTGTTTCTCAACATCTTCAAGAGTCACAGGAGTATCCTCTACTGTATCGTGCAGTAACGCCGCGATAATTGTCTCTTCATCCATTTCAAGTTCAGCTAAGATTAAAGAAACACTGGTTGGATGGTTAAAAAAAGGCGTTCCGTCTTTTCTCAGCTGTCCTGTGTGCGCTTTATCGCCAAACTCATATGCCTTTGCAATTCTTTCTAGGTCAAGATAAGGCGCAAACCCTTTAACCTTAATTAAATATCCTTCTAAATTCATCCTCACACCATCTTAAGTATCAATTTAAGTACAAAAAAGCCGGTCAATTATTAAGAATAGTCCGTTCAAGCCAGTTGAACGAACTATTTTATATATATTTTACAGATTTATTTAGTTATTTACAACCATTTTTTACGACTCGTAGTTGATTGCACTAAACACTTTATAACCATCGAGGACTTTTCTTCCATCTAAGAAGTCAAGCTCCATTAAGAAGGTTAAGCCTACAACTGTCCCGCCTAGTTTTTCAATCAACTCACAAACTGCTTTTGCTGTACCACCCGTTGCTAGTAAATCATCTGCAATTAAAACACGATCGCCAGGTTTTATAGCATCTTTGTGCATTTCAAGTACATCAGTGCCATACTCTAAAGAGTACTCGTGTTTAATCGTCTCCGATGGCAACTTACCTGGTTTACGCACTGGTACAAATCCTTTTTTTGCAAGAACAGCGAGTGGCGCACCAATTAAAAATCCTCTAGCCTCTGGACCAACTACTACATCAAACTCCGTTCCTTCTAATAAATTTAAGCATGCTTCAATTGCTTGATGATAAGCATCCCCATCACTGAGTAATGTCGTCACATCCTTAAAACTAATTCCTTCTTTTGGAAAGCCTTCGATTACGCGAATTTTAGCTTTTAAATCCATTCTTTACCTCCATATTAAAAGACATTGTCTTTATTAAGTCGTTTTTATTATTTTCGCCATTTTTCTTGAATCTGTCTATACCATGCGAGTTGTTCCATATCAATTTTGCGCTCTGGACGCGGTAACCATTCTAATTTCACCTGATCCCCATTCAAATGATAATTTAATAATTGCATTTGAGAAAGAAGTTCAAGACAAAGACGACATTTTACCATACTAAATGTACCACGGTGGTTTAATTGCTGCAATTTGGCTTCACGCTTCTGTGCAGCAAATTTATAAAAAATCGCCAAATCTTCTCTAGTTGGAATATGTGACAGCGTATCCATATGATAAGCATCTGCAAAATACACATAGCCCGATGCATAATTGTCGTTCACAGGGAAGATGACAACATCCCAAAATCCTTCTCTTGATTCATTCACATTCAGTTCATTGAAATGAAGCGTATAACCAACAAAATTTCGACTCAATACCGTTTCCTTAAACTTGTTAATACCTTCTTCTGAATAAATAAGGATTGGCAATTTTGAGGGAACAGAAAATATTATATCAAAACTATCTATCGATGTAAAACGTTGTATGTCAGTATTGTTATTACTCTCCAAAACATATCTGTATTGTGAGACTTCAAGACGTCTTTTAAGCTGATCATCTATAGGCATTCTTTCTTTAATCATATCTTTGATCAAGAATTGGATGGTTTCAACGCCCATGAAATTATTTTTTTCAAGCGTCATTAATAGATGTATTTCTTCATTTTTTCTTAGATGTTTCATGAATTCAGAGCGATTGAAAGCCAATGCATCATAGACACGATTACCATCATTAACCACCATTTTTAAATGATTTTGGAGTTTGCCTATCGTTTTAAAATCTTCTATGATCAAATGATTAAATACAAATTGAGGTTTGGGATTACCCATACCAAAAGGTTTTAAATGCTCTATGGTTTCAACTAAATCATGTGTCACCATCTTAGGCTCTAAAACGCCATCCACTCTTTCCCTCGAGATGAGCATATACTCCTGAATATGTTCAGAGGCATACTTAATCAGCCCTTCCTTTAATAAAGGAATATTCGCTGCCTTAAGCGAAAGTCCTGCTGCTTGCTCGTGACCACCAAATTTTTCAAATAAGTGAGAAAAATTCGATAGCACCTCATAAATGCTAATCCCTTCTATACTTCTGGCAGACCCTTTGGCATTTTCGCCATCACTATTAAGTATAACCGTTGGTCTTGAGTATTTATCGGAGAGCTTTGAAGCAACGATGCCAATGATACCAGTATGCCAATCTTCACCTACAACCAATAGGATACGTTCAAGGTCTAAATCAATGTGCTTCTGAATATAGGCTTCTGCACTTTCTAAAATTTCTCGTTCTTGACTTTGTCTTTCAGAATTAAGTTGGCTCAACGCTTTTGCGATTTCAAGTGCACTGAAGTATTCTTCTTCCAAAAGCATATCTACAGCAATACTTGGATTACCAATTCTACCTGAAGCATTGATTCTAGGCGCTATGACAAAACCTATATGACCTGAATTAATCTCTTTACCAACCAAACCAGCCTCAGCAATCAATGCTTGAATGCCAGGATTGTTGGTATTTGGCATTTTAGCAAGTCCAATACTGGTAATTACCCTGTTCTCATCAACAAGTGGCACAATATCCGCAACCGTTCCAAGTGCCGCGATATCGATGACCTGTTCATAGAAATTGCAAAACGCATCTCCAGTCAATGCTTGAACAAGCTTTAAAGCGACGCCACAGCCAGCCAGAGACTTAAAAGGATAATCCCCTCTTTTAGGATTAATAACTGCATGTGCTTCAGGTAAATCGCCTTGAAACTCATGATGATCTGTAATGATCAAGTCAAGTCCAATTGCCTTAGCATATTTTGCTTGCTCTATCGCTGTAATCCCGCAATCTACTGTAATAACAAGATTTCCGCCTTTTTCTTTAATTGTATCAAGCCCTTGATTACTGATACCATACCCTTCATCTATTCGATCTGGTATATAGTAATTTGATGCTATGCCTATGGACTTAAAGTACTTCATTAAAATAGAAATACTCGTAATGCCATCTACGTCATAATCACCATACAGCCAAATGTTTTCAGCGTTTTTAATCGCAGTGTTAATGCGTTCAACCGCTTTTGACATATCCAATAATAAAAGAGGATCCCTTAGATCCTCAATTTTAGGATTTAAAAACATTTCAACTTCTGCTTGTGATTCTAACCCTCTATCTAATAAAAGCTTTGTTATTAACTGATCTTTATGCCATTCGAGACTTCGTTTATTGATAACTTGCTGATCAATGGTCCGTTCTGACCATATGGAACTTTGAAATATCATTGATTACCCACTTCATCTGATTTATTTTCATCTTCTGTCATTTCTGTTTTAACTTGAGTTTGTTCAAGTCTAAGCTGTTTTATGATGCCATCACGTTTAGAAAGCTCTAGTTCCTTATCGCTGACAACTTGATCTCTTTGACGAATCGCTTCATCTTTTACTGCAATTTGTTTTTCAAGTTCTTCAATTTTCTTATTGAGATCTTTAAACTGTTTGCCTTGTTTGATTTTCTTAAACATGTCAAATAAAACAACGGTTAAAGCACCGATCAGTGCTGAGATTATAATGACTAATGCAAGTGAGATCTGAGCCTCTACAAAAAACAAGCTCACTGTTACTACTGATGCATTAAAAATAGCAAATAGCGTTACTAAAATTGAAAATAGTAAAATTAGTACAATATATATTTGCATGATAACCTCCATTTTTCTTTTAATTTAATTATAAGTCAATTTTATGTATCTGTCGAATTTTTTGTAAGTTTATAAAAAGCAAACAATGCCGTACAGGAGTTAACACTCTTGTACGGCATTTAGTTGAAATCATTAGCAATAGTACCTATCTTAGCGATAGACTATTTAGCAGCGTAAGCACCTTTTTTACCAAATTTAGAACGCGTTAACGCCCAAACTGGACTTGCGATAAAGATAGATGAATAAGTACCAACAGCAACCCCAACTAACAATGGGAACGCAAAATCTTTGATGGATTCTGAACCGAATACAAAAAGAGCTGCGATGACTAATAAAGTTGTTAAAGAGGTATTTAACGTTCTAGTTAAAGTTTGGTTAGCAGATACATCTACTAATGCCATATAATCTCTTGTTTTTTCACGTTTGATGTTTTCTCTTACTCTATCAAAAACAACGATTGTATCATTGATTGAATAACCAACGATCGTTAGGATTGCAGCAATAAAGCTTGAGTTAACACTTTTACCTGTAATCGCATAGATTGAGATAACAAATAAAACGTCGTGAACGAGACAAATGATAGCAGCGATACCAAACATACTTTCAAATCGAATAGAGATGTAGATTAACATGAATACAGAAGCGATTAACACTGCCGTAATTGCTCTATTTCTAATTTCTTCACCCATATTAGGACCAAATTGATCTGCACTAAAATCTGAGCTAGTAACTGGATATTTGCTATTAATCGTGTTAAAAATTTGAGTTCTTTCAGCATTATCTAAAGAAACTTTTGTCTTAATGATAACACCTGTTTTTGCTTCGCCAGAGTGAACGATATCTGGATTTAAATTATACTCTGATAACAAATCAGTTATATCAGCGACTGAAACCTCTTGATGCAATTCTACTTGAATCATTGTACCACCAGTAAAGTCGATACCAAGATTTAAACCATTAAATAACATCATTACAATTCCAATTAAGATAACCGCACCAGAAACCGCGAACCAAAGTTTATAATGTTTCATAAATTGAATATTTCTCATCACCATTACCCCCTTGACCCGTAAAGTTTTTTACGATCTGTAAAGCCAAGAGACAGTTTTAGAAGTGATTTCGTCACAACAACTGCTGTTAACATACTTGATATAATACCGATCATAAGTGTCACTGCAAAACCCTTGATTGGGCCTTCGCCAAATGCAAATAGGATTAATGCTGCGATAAATGTCGTTACGTTTGAGTCAACGATGGTACTCATCGCTCTGTGGAAACCGCCGTCGATAGAGGCTCTAAGTGATTTACCCACTTTCATTTCTTCTTTCAAACGCTCAAAGATAATAACGTTTGCATCAACTGCCATACCGAGTGAAATAACGATACCTGCAATACCTGGTAAAGTAAGTGTCGCATTTAAACCGATCATAACGTAAACGACAATTAACGCATATAGTGTTAATGCGATAGAAGCGATAACGCCTGGAATTCTATAGAAAAACATCATGAAAATCATGACTAAAATAATACCGTAAAATGCTGCTTTAATAGCAGAGTTAAATGAATTTAAACCAAGAGTTGGACCAATAACAGATGTTTGTATTTCATCCAATTGAACTGGTAGTGCACCACCTCTGATTAGCATTGCTAAATTGTTAGCAGTATCATAAGTGAAGTTACCTTCGATAATCGCTTCACCATTTGCAATTATAATTGATGTATAAGGTGCAGAGATAACTTGATTATCTAATACGATAGCAATCTGACCTTTTCCAGTGCCACCGCTTGTTGCTTTGCTCGTTGCATCTCTAAATAAATCAGTTCCAGTTGCATCAAATTTCAAAGCAACAACTGGCTGGTTATAAGAATTTTTTGACACGTAAGCATCTTTGATGTTTTGACCTTCAAGAATTTTCTCGTATTCGAAATCTGAGGTTGTCATACCTTCTGATGCAGGAGTTGTTCCTGTTACCAAGTCAAACTCAAGTAATGCGGTTTTACCGATGACATCAATAGCATCTTGTGCATTGCTAACACCAGGTAACTCAATTCTAAGTCTCTTTTCGCCTTGTAAAGTAATTACAGGTTCCGTTAAACCAAGTTCATTGATACGGCGACCAATAATTTCTTTCGTTTGTTGCATCGTTCTAGCCAAATCATCGCCTGTTTCATCAGTTATCGCTTCATAAACGACGCTGACACCACCCTCGATATCCAAACCGAGTTTTAATTCGTCTCTTACAGGAGCGATAGAAAGCTTGCCAATGGTTAAACCTTCAACTGCCACATAAGCCAGGCCTGCAATAAGTACGACGATTAGGAAAAACAAGATCGTGTTTTTTCCTTTCATGTTGAATGCCTCCTATTTTGTTTTGTAATGCTGTGACAATTCCACGTAGTTTTTTGCAGATTGCTTTATGTGTTCAATCTCTTCTTCAGATAAGGTTCTAACCACTTTCGCAGGTGAACCCATCACCAAAGAACCTGATGGAATTCTCTTTTTAGGTGGCACCAGTGAACCGGCACCTATGATAACGTTAGATTCAATATACGCGCCATCAAGTACAATAGCACCCATACCAATTAAAACATTATCTTCGATCGTGCATCCGTGACAGATGGCGCGATGTCCTATGGTAACGTCTTTACCGATCGTCGTAGGAAATCCCTTGCTCGTATGCAAGACGCTTAAGTCTTGAACGTTGGTACCATTTCCGATTACAATTGGCTCTACGTCACCCCTAACTACTGTATTATACCAAATGTTAGCGCCTTCTTCTACAACAACTTGACCTATAACCTCTGCAGAGTTTGCAATAAAGCTGTTTTCACTGACTTTTGGGAAAAATCCCTTAATTTCAATTAGCATGACGGCTCCTTTCCTTGGATAATCCTAAATTATTAGTTTAAAACTTCTATAGTTCTTATAATTTAAATCTTCGGACATTGAATCCTCAAATTTTACCAAAAAATCAATTGTGTCTTAAGAAAGTCAAAATGAAGTATAGCTACTTCATTTTGACCGACTTGATTACTCTTCTGTTTGATTCATTTTACCATAAAGATAAAGTGAGCTCTCAATTCTCTTCTTTTCAAGTTCACAACCAATATCATATGGTACAAAGATATCGTTGTTAAAATTGTAAGCATTTGCATGACAACCGCCTGAGCAGTAAAATTTCGCCCAACAGCTTCTACATTTTTCTTTATTATACACATGAGCATTTTTAAATTGGTTGGTTAAACCGAAATCTAACACACCTGCCATGACATTGCCCATTTTAAAATGGTCATCTCCAACAAACTGATGACATGGATAAATATCTCCCTCAGGTGTAACCGCTAAGTATTCAGATCCAGCACCACATCCAGATAATCTTTTTACCACGCAAGGCCCTTGACTCATGTCGATGGCAAAGTGGAAAAATGAAAAATCATTGCCCGCATTATGGCGAACAACCATTTCTTCCGCAAGTCTTTCATACTCAGTTTTTAAAACATCAAGGTGCTCTTCAGTAATTGCATACGCATCAGTGGGTTTTGCGACCACCGGTTCAACCGATGTACTTTTAAAACCTAAATCTGCTAAATGAATCACATCTTTTGAGAAGTCTAAATTATTACTTGTAAATGTACCTCTTACATAATAAGACTTACCTTCCCTTTTTTCTACTAGCTTCTTAAACTTGTCCACGATGATGTCATAAGTACCACCGCCGCTGATTGTATATCTCATCTTATCATTTACTTCTCTTCTACCATCGATGCTAAGAACGACATTAGACATATTTTCATTGATATATGCCATATTCTCGTCATTTAATAAAACACCATTTGTAGTAAGTGTAAATCTAAAGTTCTTATTGTGAATCGGTTCTAAGCTTCTACCATACTCGACTAATTGCTTCACCACTTCAAAGTTCATGAGTGGTTCACCACCAAAGAAATCCACTTCTAGATTGCGTCTGTTACCAGAATTTTCAATTAATAAATCAAGTGCCTTTTTACCAACTTCAAAAGGCATCAAGGAACGATCACCTTTAAAATCACCTTGTGAAGCAAAGCAATAAGCACATCTAATATTACAATCATGAGCCACATGTAGACAAAGCGCTTTTATGACAGGACTTCTATTATTAAACTCTATAGAATTTACATAGGTATCGTCCGTATAGAGCATATCATTATCGATAAGATAGTCGATCTCTTCTAGTGTTTCTTTTACTGCCGCTTCTGGATACTTATCCTTAAGCATGCGAATAACCGAAACAGCATTATTTTGCGGGTAGTATTCTAGTGCGTCGAATACGATTTCATCTATGATATGCACAGCACCGCTATTAACATCTAAAACAAAGAACATATCGCCTTGTTTAAATTTGTGGATCATTGTTACCTCCTAATTTCATTGCAAGAAGAAAAGCAGCTGTAGGCTGCTCTTTTAAGAATAGAATCATTCGATTATTTTCTTTCACACTCTTGGTTTCCTACAGTACAAGAAGTCTTACATGCTGACTGACAAGATGTTTGACATTCGCCACAACCGCCGTGAGCCGCTGAGCTTTTTAAAGAACCTGTATTAATTGTTTTTATATGTTTCATTACGCTAACCCTCCCAAAACTTAAGATACTTAACTGCATACCTTTTTGATAAAATACAAGCTATTATACCATGCTTTTAGCGATTAGAAAAGAGTATTTGTGTGTTGTAGTACAACAAGATTGTGACTTTAAAAAAAACCGAATCCTTAATTAGGATTCGGTTTATACTATTTGTTAAAAATGACTATGCTTCGATTTCGTCGTCCTCTACAACTTGTACAGCAGCATCACTCGCTTTTTCGATAGAAGAAATTGCCCATTTTTTAAATGTTAACTTCGTTCTTGCTGCACCAACTTCGATAACGAATTCATCTTCTTTTACTTTTACCACTGTTCCAACGATACCACCGATCGTTACTAAAGTATCTCCAGCTTTGACACTGCCTCTAAGATCATTTAATTGTTTGGTTTTTTTCTTTTGTGGTCTGATAATTAAAAAATACATTAGGACAAAGAAAAATCCCATATAAGCAATCAATCCAACCGTACTATTCATTATATATTCTCCTTTAACAATTCTTAGTCTGCCATTAAAAACAGCATCATTTACATAACATTATATCAGAATTTCAATTGATTACAATTCTGAATCACCATAATATTTTGCGAAGAACTCATTTCTAAAGTCCATCAAACGGTCATCCATGATGGCTTGACGTACTTGTTTCATAAGGTTTAAGAGAAAATGAAGGTTATGTGTAGACAACAATCTTGATGAAAGAATTTCATCTGCTTTGTAAAGGTGTCTAATATAAGCTTTCGTATAGTTTTTACAGCAATAGCAGTCACATTCAGGATCGAGTGGCGAAAAATCTCTTGTATACTTCGCATTTTTTATGACGACTTTTCCTTGTGAGGTCATGGCAGTACCATTTCTTGCGATTCGTGTTGGAAGGACACAGTCAAACATATCGACACCTCTTATCGCACCTTCGATAAGAGCATCGGGGCTACCAACACCCATAAGATATCTCGGTTTATCTTTTGGTAGTAATGGCGTTGTATAATCGAGCACCTCATACATGAGTTCTTTGGGTTCGCCTACACTAAGACCACCTATAGAATAGCCAGGAAAATCAAGAGCAACCAAATCAGCAGCACTTTTTTCCCTTAAATCTTTATACATACCACCTTGAACGATTCCGAAAAGCGCTTGGTTTTCAGTATTAGTAAATGCTTCTTTACATCTTACTGCCCATCTTGTAGTTCTTTCCATCGACTTTTTTACATAATCATAGTCAGCTGGATAAGGTGCGCACTCATCAAATGCCATGATTATATCTGCACCTAATGCGGTTTCCACTTCCATAACGCGTTCCGGCGATAAAAAGTGTCTACTACCATCCAGATGAGATTGGAAGGTAACGCCTTCTTCTGTGATTTTTCTTAATTCACCTAAGCTAAACACTTGAAATCCGCCACTATCCGTTAGAATAGGGCGATCCCAATTCATGAATTTGTGTAACCCGCCTGCCTCTTTTACAAGTTCATGGCCTGGTCTTAAATATAGATGATAGGTATTTGAAAGTATAATTTGCGCTTCAATTTCTTTTAGCTCTTCAGGTGTCATCGCCTTTACAGTTGCTTGTGTCCCTACTGGCATAAATATTGGTGTCTCTATCACACCGTGTGGTGTGTGTAAACGGCCCAATCTTGCACCTGTTTGTTTGCACTCTTTTATCAGTTCATATCTAATCGCCATTACAATACTCCTTTTTACAAAATCAGCATGGCATCGCCAAAGCTAAAGAACCTATATTTTTCATTTACTGCAGTTTCATATGCGTTAAGCACGGTTTCTCTATCTAAAAACGCGCTGACTAACATAATTAAAGTAGACTCAGGTAGATGGAAATTCGTGATCAGTCCATCCACAACCTTAAATCGATAACCTGGATAGATAAAAATTTCGGTCCATCCACTTTGTGCTTTGACGATTCCGTTTTCATCTGCTATGGTTTCAAGCGTTCGAGTTGAAGTGGTTCCAACGGAAATGATTCTGCCGCCATTTGCTTTAGCTTCGTTTATTATCTGTGCATTCTCATCGTCTAGTTCATAATACTCTGAGTGCATTTTATGTGAGTTAACGTCATCTACTTTAACTGGTCTAAACGTACCCAAACCCACGTGAAGTGTTACAAAAGCAAGTTTTACGTCTTTTGCTTTTATTTCGCTTAATAGCGTTTCCGTAAAATGTAGACCAGCCGTTGGCGCTGCTGCAGAGCCGTCATTTTTCGCATAAACCGTGTTATATCTGGTCGGATCATTTAATTTTTCAGTTATATATGGCGGTAAAGGCATCGTACCAAGTTCATCTAATATGTGTTCAAAAACGCCCTCATAGATAAACTCAATAATTCTTGATCCTTCATCACCAATATCTATCACCTTACATTTTAATCGGCCATCACCAAATGTGAATTCAGTTCCAATCTTTGCTTTTTTTCCTGGTTTTACAAGTGTCTCCCACGTTGTGAGGGACAATCTCTTTAGTAATAAAAACTCGACCACTGCACCCGTTTCTTTACTGCCAAACAGTCTCGCAGGGATAACCTTTGTGTTATTTAAAACCAAGCAATCACCTTGCTTTAGATGACTGATCACATCATGAAAGGTTTTGTGTTCAACCTTTTTAGATGCCTTGTCAATATACATCATCCTCGAATTAGATCGTTCGAGTAAAGGGGTTTGTGCAATTAATTCTTCAGGTAAATCAAAATAAAAATCACTTGTCTTCATCGTTAATCCTTCTTTTCGCGAATAAATCCAACACCTAGTGGAGTTGGATTAATTCTGTATCTTTATAATAGTATTTAAGAATTGCTTCGTAATTAAATCCTAAGTCAGCCATGGCTTTTGCGCCCCATTGACTCATACCGAGACCATGTCCATAACCGTGACCATAAAATACCACATAACCCTCTGTTATGTCAAATGATTCAGTAGAATTATACAAATATGGCTTATTTAACTGTACTTTCGTTTGATAGATATCATCAGATGCCATCAAAGCATTTTTGTCTACTTTCTTGTTAGTGACTGCTCCTGATTGATAAAAGCTAAGCTCTGAATTTGAAAGCACCCCATAGGTTGGATCAACATTTATGGCCACTTTTGGCATCGCACCATTCTCACCTAGGTTAAATTGAACTGTCAAGTTCGTATCCTGAGTGACTGCGCCTGCCTTAATAGCTGCAACATCAGTAATTGCTGTGTTTGGATCAAAACTGAAAAGTGTGCTCTTTATTACAGATGCACCTAACACTGACCTTATTTTATCTTTCGTAACTGTGGCTTTTCCGAGATTTCCTACAAACTCAAACTCAAGTACACGACCACTTTCAGCTCTACTTAGTATTTTAACCTGGGTTAAGCTACCAACGTTGTATCCCGATTGTATTAGCCTAGCCTCAATATCTGCTTTATTTAACTTTGCACTCCAATCTGTGTTAGGTGCACCTAGTGAATAAAAATCAGTTGTGCTTCTTAAATAAGGGAGTGTACCTGACCAAACGTTTTCAGAGTTATCGGTAATTCCGCCACTACTTGAATGAAAATACATTGGAATTAACTCACCCTGATAAGCGAGTGCATAGCCATTCGTTTCATCTACTGCTTGATTACATCTGGGTTTTTCTACTGAAAATCCGCCATAAACTTGACTGTTTACCGTCGCATCCACATCAAACCCATAGGCAGCATATTTACTTCCAATAGTCAGTGCAAAGTTTTTGGATGCAACTGCTTGTGCTTTTAAAGCTTCTATCGGCCAACTTTCACTAGCCTCTTTCGGCAAAACACCATAAAGATATTCTGGCATCGTCACTCGATTGATAAATGTAAAGTCACTATTTTCTTGTCGTTTGACGATGAAACCATTACGATACTTCACATCATTTAGTGTGAAAATCGCCGTCTTAAATAAAAATTCACTTTCACGGCTGTCAAATGCAAACAAGATCGCATCTTTCGTACCAACGATGATCCGTGCATCATTGGGCTGCGCTATAGTGACTATTTTATCAGTGAGAGCCACTTGTATTTGAGGTAGTACGGCATTTGCATCCGTTTCTGTAACGTATGCCCCTTGGAAAACACGCCACTGATCGTCGTAAACCAAGAAGACTTGCTCCATCGAAGCTTGTAAAGTCGCTACAACTGTAGCTGCCGCTTCATATGAATCATAACCTTGTCCAATTTCAAGGTGGTAACCACCCTTTACTTGATTGTTACTATAGTAGCTTTCATTTGTTTCAACTAATTTTCGGTTGGAATCAAAAAAACCATCTTTGTAAAAAACCAAATTGGCATACGCAGAAAAATCCAACACTTGATCACCATTTAAATCCTTAAAATATAGACCAAAGCCGTCCGTACTACTCACACCTATTGGAAACTGGTTATTTTGACCGTAAAGTAGCCCGACATCGACTTGTTCAAGACTTGCTGCAGAACTGTTAATGCGCACCATATTAACCATAAATACAAAACCAATCAATATTAAGACCTTAATTGCATAATTATACTTTCTCAACAACATCATTCTATGTCGCCTCCGTCTAAACTGTCAAAATATAGCTGATCTCCCGAGATGACAAGTTCATAGCCTAAATGTGCTCTACCTTTATTGGTAATCATTCTACCTCTAGGTGTACGATTAATAAACCCAATCTGCATGAGATAAGGTTCATAGACATCTTCAATCGTCGAAGCCTCTTCACCGGTTGATGCAGCTAATGTATCTAGCCCCACTGGACCACCGTCAAAGTTCTCTACGATACAACTCAACACCTTTCGATCCACTGCATCGAGTCCAAGTGGATCGATTTCAAGTAAATCCAAAGCTTGCTTTGCAATATCTCTAGTCACATAGCCATCAGCCTTAACCATAGCATAATCTCTTACGCGTCTAAGTAGACGATTGACAATTCTAGGAGTTCCCCTACTTCTCATCGCAAGCTCTACAACTGCATCTTCACCCATAGGCACATGGAAGACCTCCGCAGAGCGTCTTATGATTCCTGAGAGTTCCTCAACATTATATAAATCCAGCTTACAGATCACACCAAAGCGGTCTCTCAGTGGCGCGGTTAACTGGCCTGCACGCGTGGTAGCACCTACTAAGGTAAAGTGCGGTAGCTCTAATCTCACAGACCTAGCTCCAGGTCCTTTCCCAAGAACGATGTCTATTGCAAAGTCTTCCATCGCAGGATATAAAACCTCTTCTACCTGACGGCTTAATCGATGAATCTCATCTATAAAAAGAACATCGTGTTCCTTTAAACTGGTCAAAATTGCAGCTAAATCGCCTGGACGCTCAATCGCAGGTCCTGAAGTGATTTTGATATCGACGTTCATTTCCTCTGCGATAATATGAGAAAGTGTTGTCTTTCCAAGTCCTGGAGGACCATATAGCAATACGTGGTCTAAAGATTCGCCGCGCATTTTTGCTGCTTTCATGAAAATATTTAATTTTTCCTTTGTTTTTTCTTGTCCAACGTATTCGCTGATCAGTCTAGGTCTAATTCCTGTATCACCAATTTTATCTTCTTCTGTCAGCTTAGGTGTGATAAAACGATCCATATTGCCTCCACACTCAATTGATTATTAAAACATCAGTTGCTTTAATGCAAGTTTGATTATTGCTTCTAATTCTAGCCCATTGGTATCGATTTGTTTTAAGACACCGGTTGCTTCACTACGCGTATAACCAAGTGACATCAACGCTTCTAGAGCATCACTTTGCGTAGTTCCCACCACTGCTGTCGCCTCTTTGACATCTGCTGAAGATAAAGACAACGTTTGTGGCATCTTATCCTTAAGTTCAAGTATAATGCGTTCTGCTGTTTTTTTACCGACACCCTGTGCCGTTTGCAAGGACTTAATGTCCTGCGATGCGATGATGGCAGCAAGTTGCCCATAAGGCAGCGATGATAATATACCGACGCCTACTTTTACGCCAACGCCACTTACAGATGTTAAAAGATGAAAAATATTGAGCTCTTCTCTTGTCGAAAACCCCACAAGAGAGATGGCGTCTTCTCTTACGATCATTTCTGTGTAGACGATGACTTCTTCACCTGGCGCAGAAAAATCACCAGCAGATACGGAAGAAGTTGCTACTTTATAACCAATGCCATTGGTCTCAACGACGATAAAATCGCTTTGAACATGGCTTAATTTGCCTTTTATATAGTCAATCATGTTTCCCCCTAAAACGGATGTTCGATAGCATTATTATACTTCATTTTTATCTTTTTCGCCATTACAGTCACGTGACTTTTCTCACACGCGCTTCGTTAACCACTTTCCTTTTTTATAATGATATAAAATGACGCTCATATCCACTAATTCACT
>DJWQ01000250.1 GCA_002441045.1 Firmicutes bacterium UBA6226
TGGGTTTATCTTATCTCTTTATCTCGCATGACCTTAGTGTTGTAAAACATATCAGCGATAGAATCGGTGTTATGTACTTAGGCTCATTAGTAGAGATGGCAGATAAGAACGACTTATATGCAAGTCCAATGCATCCATATACAAGAGCGTTACTTGCGGCTATTCCAATAGCAGATCCGACAAACTTAAAGAAAATGCAACCGATTATGGGTGAGATTCCATCGAATGTTAATACGCCATCAGGTTGTAAGTTCCATACAAGATGTCCATATGCTAAGGATATTTGTAAAGAAATGATCCCACCTGCAAAAGAAGTTGGTCCAAGACACATCGTTAACTGCCACTTCGCTGGTGAAATTTAAGAGTAAAGAAAGGAACCAATATGTTTAAGAGATTTAAAGAAGTGATGAAAAAGAAGGAAATTGATCCTGATAAAAGAGATGTCGAGTTTGAAAAGGGAGATTTTCTCGCACTTACAATCGCAGCTGCGATAACTATGTTTCCAGTTCTAATCGGAATCTTTGCACTCTTTGGTCTCATAGCATGGCTTATGTTTAAGTAGGTTCTCGTATAAAAAACAGCCCTTATCGTTAATTTAAGGGCTGTTTTCATATCTATAGGTAAAAAATATTGATTATGATAGTTATTATTAAATATATAGATTTCTTGGGCTTTTTTAATACAGTTTTAATGATGTTTTTGAGATTTACTGCTAAAATTGACAAGTATATAAAAAAATTCAGATGGATTTGGGAACTTAATCTAATGTTAAGTCATTTTTAATAAATTGAAGTTGCTATTGTGATAAACTTTTATTATGTTTTAGAATACATACATTTCTAGCAAAAATATTAGGCAAAAATGGAAATTCAAGTAGCTTTAAATGGTGACTAGTTTGGGAAAAATAATTCAAGAAAATGTATCAAAAAAAACACAAAATCAGCTAGAAAAGTTAACTGAAAACATCTATATCAACATAACTGTCTCAGGTTTTTCAAAAAAGGATTAGAAAAAGGATTAGAAGAATGAAAAAAACACCTTCAGTGATCAGCTGAAAGTGTTCCTTTTACTGGAGCCGACGGAGAGATTCGAACTCTTGACCTACGCCTTACCATGGCGTTGCTCTACCTGCTGAGCTACGACGGCACATCATTAGTAATTATAATAGAAATGAGAGGAAATTTCAAGAGCATATTAAATAGTTCGAATAGTCAGAAAGAGAAAAGTGCACCTGAACAGAATAACTGAATCTATTTGGATGGTCTAATCGAACTGTATAACCGAATCGAACTGTTTAACTGAACTGAAAAGTGTAAAAAAAAAACGAATCAAATTTAGTTTAGGCGTTTTTTTAGGAGTTAAAATTTAAGGGGGAAGCGCGATGTCAGAAAGAGAGAGTCTGAGTAGGGCGGCTAAAAAGAAACGTAAGGCCTCAAAGAATAAAACCGTATTTTACAAAAGATGGTCATTTTATTTTGTATTGCTAATCGTGTTTGTTTTAATGATGCATGGCACAACAGAATGGTTGATAACGATCGAACAGCCTTCGGACGATTGGTCAATTGGATATAAGGCATTGGAAGGTTTACCAACCGATGAACGGTTGATTAGTATCGATGAAAGTACAGATGGAGAAAATTATATTGTCGCATATAAAACATCTACTAGTATTGTTATCACATCTTTGAACCACTATGGCGTGGTACAATCAGAAGCGAAGCTCTCACTAGGTGGTGGACCTATATTGGCAAGTAAAGTAAAGCTTGTCAAAGTTACACAAAGTAATGAAACAAATTATCTCTACTTCGGTGATCGCATAAGCCTTTATCAAGTTGCATTTGATGCGAATTTAAATCACGTTTCAGAGCCAATCTTAGTATCAGAACATGCTGAGCAATTTGATGTAGATGGTGCTTACGCTATCGCTGGCGATGATACCATAACTCAAATTTTTAAAGAAAATCAAATCGTCCAAGAAATCGATGGTTATGAAAATTTAAAGAGTCTAGTCATCTGCTCGGATGGCGATACGGTCTACGCTGGTGTGAATACAGAAAAAAATGGTGTGCTGTATCAATTTGATTCAAAGTCTGGCGAGTATCAAGACATTGTAGTTATGAATCAAAATGATCAAAGATTTTACGGCTATTTTAAAGACATTATGCCAACAGAGAACAGCGTAACCATCATGTCGAGTTTATTTGACCATTTAAGTCCTGGTGCACCTAGTGTACTTGGCGTATGGCAATATGGTAGAACGAATCTTGAACAAGAAGACTTTACTTTGTTTTATCACGTTAGAACAAGCCTAGAACCAATTTTAACCCATATAGAGGGTGAACAGGTCAGTTATATACTAGGCGTGCAACAAACGCTAGACAACGTAAATAAGGGGCTTTCTAGATACCCACAAGTTAAAGGTGGTATCTATACTAATATTTCGTATTTTACACGACAAGGTGATAAATTAATAGAGAATACGCGTTTAACACTTACTAGAAAATATCCAATTGCCTATTATTATTTTGAAAATGAAGGCTCCGATCAGTTAATTTGGATTGATAAAGAAAGTAATGGTGGTGTCCTCATGATGGCGGGCAATACACCTGAGTGGATTCAATATGCCAAAACGAATCAACCAATAGACTTAGTTCAGCTCTCTGGATACACACTTGTTGCACTAGCAAATACCCTATTTTTGGGTCTTGTCTCATTTTTAATTTCGCTTTCGGACTATAATATATGGTTATTGGTTGTTCTAGTGGTGATGATCTTGTTTAGAAAATTTGCCAGATTAGAACAAGATAAAAAGGACAGTATCACAAAGTATATACTGATGGGAACGGTACTTGTTGTTGGTTTAGTAATGGTAGCTGCACCGGATTCAGCATTTAGATTATATCAACAAATATATCCTTGGTTCTTTGGAAGCACTGTGGCATTGATTGCTATTCCTTCTGTAATTGGCTTGATTGCACTTGGACTATATTATCTTTGGAAAAAAGAGCACTATTATTATACGAACTGGTTTTTACATTTTTCGTTCTTTTTAGGGATGTATTTATTCTTCTATATGTTTGTCATCATGAGCTTTTTTGTGTCTGCTATGATGAAAAGTCATTTGATGATGTAAGCTAGAAAAAATCAAAAAAGCAAAAGAGCAAAAGAGCAAATGAGCAAATGAAAGAAAGTAAATAAAAAAGTAGATCTAACATAAATCAATTTAATAAAATAAATATTAAAAGGCGTTATTGTAAATCAACATTGATTTGCAATAACGCCTTTAATTGTTTGAATATAAGCATTAAAACGTGATAGGTTCAAAAGTTTTGGGTATGAATAGGTGTAAGTCAGCTTTAGCTAATAGCATATTTCATCTTGCGTAGGGGAAATTATCTATGAAAACCTTCACCAAGGACTTCTCGAACGTTAGAGACCGTTACAAATGCATCTGGATCAACTGCCTTAACAAAACCTCGTAATCGAATAAATTGCTTTTTATCCATGATTGAGTTAACGATTTCTTTGTCTTTCATGGTATAAGCACCCTTAGCACTATAAATGGTCGCGCCCCTTTCAAGTTGATCGACGATAAACTTTTGAATGGTATCGCTTTGTGTGGAAACCACGGATACACTGAGCTTTTGATTAAAGCCTTCAATCACGGTATCGATAATCAACCCATTCATGAGAATGCCAAGAAAAGCGTAGATGGCTAAGTCGATACCGAAGCTATATGCAGCTAATGTAACCACTGCAAAATCTGCGATTAATAAGGATTTGCCAATGTCTAGATGGAAAAACTTGTTGAGGATTTTTGCGATAATATCGGTACCACCAGTAGAAGCCTCTTGATTAAAGACAATGCCTAAGCCAACCCCTTGTATCAAGATGCCTACGATCAAGTTTACCAGTAGGTCGTCTACAACTGGCTCTGTAACTTTATAGAAGGTGTCAAACAGATAAATCGTACCAGTTAATAGAAAGCTGGCATAGATGGTCTTAGCACCGAACTCCTTTCCAATAGACAAGAACCCAACAACAAACAGGATTACATTTAGGATGAGAAGGATTTGTCCAATGCTGATACTAGGAACTAAATCGTGTATAATCATAGAAAGACCAGTTATACCACCTGTTGCTAGATTTGCTGGAATTAAGAAAAAACAAATACCCAGTGCTACGATTAAAACACCGATTGAAATTAAGATATAACTTTTGAGTGTTGACATAAGGCCTCCTGTTAAATTTCATACTTCATAATTACCCAATAAATCAAACGACTCACAAGGAGATAGATTCATATGAAAGCATTTATTTCATTTATTGAACTCAGAACAAAGGTTGCAAGTATACTCCCACTTTTAATAGGCACAGCACTGGCATATTATACACTTGAAACGCTTTATTTGGAAAGATTTTTTTTAATGTTCATAGCACTTTTGTGTATTGATATGGCAACAACTGGTTTGAATCATTATTATGATGCTAAAAGAGCTATTGTCACCACAGGATATCACTACGATCAGCACAATCCAATCACTTCAAAGCAGTTAACAGCGAATAGAGCTAAACGGTACTTATTTGAGCTTCTCCTCGTAGGTAGCTGTGCTGGAATTGGACTTACTTTACTCACCGACAACTTCGTTTTAGTATTGGGCGCATTATCCTTTATCATAGGGATTATCTATTCAGCAGGGCCATTACCACTTTCTAGGACAATTTTAGGTGAGTTATTTTCAGGTCTCTTTATGGGCCTTTTGATAACATTTATTGCCTTTTATATTCAGCTTCCAATGGGGTATCTAGGTGAAATAAGCTTATCGAAAAACTTTGTTTATATTTCATTAAAGCTGACGATGATTATGCCAGTTATTTTATTAGGTCTTCAGCTGAGTTTAATGATTGGTAATATAATGCTGGCAAATAATATTTGTGACAGAGAAGAGGATATTTTAAATAATCGGTATACACTGCCTGTCGTTATCGGGATGAAAAAGAGTGTCATATTATTTAAAACAAACACGCTCTCTGCATATGCCGTATTAAGTTTAGGGGTCTTGTTTAAACAGCTACCTCTACCTATGCTCATAACACTTTTCACCCTACCGATAATCTATAAAAGAGCACGCATATTTTGTGCAAATCCACTTAAATCCAAAACATTTAAATTAGCAGTAGGTAATTTTTTAGTCTTTTCAAGTACACTTTTGTTGACACTTTTCGTTTCAATCGTTTTTAATTAACCATTTTAATGGGGGCTTCTATGAAGGAATGGATGACATTAAAGTTTCAAGATCAAGATCTGGAACACGCTTTTTTAAAACAAAGAGATAAGAAAAACATCATATTTCATAGAGTCCTTTATTCTTTGAGTATCCCTTTTTACTTAGTATTTGCGTTTGTAGATATTAAGGCTGTACCAAGCGCTTTATCAACCTTTTGGGGTGTGCGATTTGGCTTATTTACGCCTCTTGCATTTATAGCACTATACCTTACCTTCACAAAGTATTATACAAAAATGAGTGACTGGATGATGGTAATCGTCGCTAACTTTGGTGCATATGGTATGCTCTTTCTCACTTTTGTTGGGGCAAGCTATCAGTTTTATTCTTATCGATTTGGATTGTTGTTTGGGCTAATTTTCTTAACTGTACTTAGTAGAATTAAATGGATTAAATTGTTTTTTTCAACTTTTGTTTTGAATGTGGTCTATTTTACTGTTTCAATGCTCAATACAAATGTTCCCAACGAGATTAAAATGGATACGGACATTTTAGTAATCGCAGTTTCTCTGATGGGGCTTTTTGGCGCTTATACTTTTGAGCAGTCTGAGCGAAGACAATTTAAATTGAGTCAACTTCTAAAAATTGAGAAGGATAAAATCACTTTGTTTAATGAAGAGCTTGAAGAAAAAGTTTCTCAACGAACAAAGATGTTATACGATGCAAATAAAAGATTGAAAATGACCAATGATCGTTTAATTGCGAGTGAGGCGACCTTTAAAAAGCTTTTTGATGAATCAGCAGATGCGATTCTATTGATGCAGGATTGGATGATTGTTAATTGTAATAAAAGTATGGTCGAACTATTAGGGTATACATTGTTTGAAGACCTCATAGGAAAACCTGTTAAATCATTAATCAGCAAAGAAGTTGAAGAAACTTTTGGTTTAATAAAAGATGCTTTAGTGCTCTCGGATCATCAGAGACATAAAATTCATCAATGGTGGATGCAAAAAAAATCAGGCGAATCAATTCTTACAGAAGTAAAAATGACTCAAATTGAAATAGACGATAAACAAATGGTACATTTCTTAGTAAGGGATATAACCGAGCGATATCAACTTGAGCAGAATTTAGAATACCTAAGTTATCATGATTCTTTAACCAATCTTTATAATCGAAGATTCTTTGAAGAAGAGCTTAAACGATTAGACGTTCCGAGAAATCTACCTATTTCAATTATTTTTGCTGATGTAAATGGCCTTAAGCTCATCAATGATTATTTTGGTCATCAGTCAGGAGATGAACTATTGATTAAAATTTCGGATTCATTTAAAGAAGTTTGTCGGTCCGATGAAATCATTGCTAGATTAGGTGGAGATGAATTCGTTATATTATTGACACACACAGATACTTCTGAGGCATTGCATCTAATTGAAAGACTTAGAGCAAACGTTTCAATGAAGGAGGTTAAGGGCATTCATCTTTCAGTTGCGTTTGGTGTGGATACGAAACTTCTTGAAGGCATGGATATGGCTACAATAATACAAAGTGCTGAGCGGAACATGTATTACAATAAAAATAAAGAGTCGCCAGCTTTTAGAAGCTTAATGGAAACTAAAAAAAACGTCCACTCTGACTAATGAGAGATGGACGTTTTTCACTATAATAAACCAATTCAAGCCGATTTAGTCTCCTCGAATAAAGCCAATATAAAAGGATAAAGCAAGAGAGAAAAAACGGTTAAGACAAGGATAAAAAAGGCATAAGGCAAATAATCAAGAGGAGAGACGCTAGTAAGCTGCTTAATCATAATGCCATTAACATTCCAAGGGATCAAAGCAACGATGTTGAGCCCCAAATTCGCAGTGAGCATCACGAGAAACTCACGTTTGACACCTTGCCTATCAAAATGAGGTGCCATATATTTCCCTGTGACCATAGAGGTCATCGCTTGGCTACAAGTCACCATACTTAGCACTATGCTCAATAAACCAGTGTTGAACATCAATCTGATCTTTGAAGGTTTTTTAGGAACAAAGGGATCTATGATTGGTTTCATCAAACTGTCAGCTTCAAGTAAGCTGTTAAAAATACCTGAGAAAAATATGACAAGAATAACGTTGAGCATCTGTTTGAAACCAGATGTTTTAAGATAAGCAACAGATGTAGAAGTCGAAGAAAATCCATGATATAAGGTATTTATAATCTCAGATAAAGAACCTAAAGTCTGAACTGACAATATAAGACTTATCACAAAAACGATAGTGAGAACCCTTGTAATAGGCTGATTGAAAAGTAGTAGTAAAATCAATATCAATAACGGCACAAGTCTTAGTAAAGAGATAGTAAAGAGTTCTTTCAAATTCTCATTTGCTGTAATTAAATCTTTTGTAATCACAGCGCTTTGACCTTTATAAAAGAAGAAAATTAACGTTATGATAAAAGGAATCAGTGCACTAGTGAGTAATACCCACATGTTTTTTTTATAGTCTGTTTCAGTGACATTTGATAGTAAATGGAGCCCTGAAGAAAGTGGTGAGCAGCGATCCCCTATATAAACTCCTGAAAGTAATGCACCAATCATTAATGGATAGAAGACCCCCGCCTGTAACGCGATTGATGAAAAGAGTGGTAATGTTATGGTTAATGTCCCAATTGCGGAACCTAGAATCATAGATAAAATAAATGATATGACAAATCCTGCAAGAAGCAAATTTTGTCCAACCATCCATTGCGTCGCATAATAGATTGCGGTTGGAAGTGCACCAGAAGCCATAAGGACAGGAAGGGTAATACTAATGAGAAACATTAAGAGCATTGTCTTTGAAACTGACTTCGTGTTATGTATGATTAGCTTTGGCAAAATGCGCTTGCGACTTAATAAAAGATAGCCGACGGCACATGTGGTCGCCATCCCAAGGTACATTGGAACGCCTAACACAATTGACACTGCAACGAAAAATAGAAGTAAACCAATATAGCTGTAAGATTTTATAGTCGTGTTCATATTAAGCTCCATTTGTAGTTTCTTAGTCCGCATTTGTTTAAGATGTGATATATTTATTATATCGTTACTCATACTTGTTTTCAATGGAGGTTATAATGGCGATTCGTGTAGAATTTATGAACCCTTCCCAAAGTCATGTTTTTGTAGACTACATTGATCATTTGAAATTTGGTCATGCACCTGAATGGTCAACCTGCTATTGCAGATACTACCATACTAAAGTAGACCAAGATGAATGGATGATGCGCAGTGGCAATTTAAATCGTAGTGAAGCTATTATGGCCATTAAAGAAGGCTCAATGCAAGGCTTTTTAGCTTATGATGGGGACAAATGTGTTGGATGGCTCAATGCGAATGATTCTAGTGCATATATTAGAATTGAAGAGGATATAAAACCCTTTGTAAAAGATCAAAAAATAGCTTGTACTATGTGCTTTATTATACATCCTGAATATCGTAACAAAGGGATTGCCAGACAGCTCTTGTCTAGCGCGGTAGCACATTATAAAGCGATTGGATATGACGGGATGCTGGGTATGCCTTTTGTATCAAATGAGTTTCAAAAGCAATATAGAGGCACATTAAACATGTATAAGGAGTTGGGGTATAAAGAAATTGAAGTGCATGAAAGTGTTCACGTCATGTGGATTGATTTCAAAGGAGGATTTCAATGAAAACCCTTAAAATAGATTCTGCTTATACAGAGAAGGTAACTGGATTTAAACTCGGTATTTTAGTAGCTGATGTGGCAACGACGAATGATAATGAGCTGCTTCAAACGCACATGCTTATGGCGTTTGAAGCGATACAGAAATCTATGAAAGTAGAACAAATCAGTCAACTTGATCCAATCAAAGCAGGCAGAGCTGCTTATCGAGCTTTCGGAAAAGACCCTACTCGTTATCGATTATCATGTGAAAAGCTATTAAGAAGAATACTTAAAGGTGAGGGACTTGATTTTATCAATAATATTGTCGATCTATCTAATCTGATTTCACTGACAAAGGTCTGTCCAGTGGGCACCTTTGATTATGACAAGTTGGGTGAAGAAATGATCTTAAGTGCGGGAAAAGAGGGCGAAAGCTATTTAAGTCTTGGTAATCAAGAACTTAACTTAGTAGGCTTACCTGTTTTCTATGACGAAACGGGCCCTTTTGGTTCAACAACATCTGACTCTTCTAGAACCAATGTTGATCTTGGGACAAGTAAAATAGTCATGAGTCTCTTTGGTTTTGATGAAAAGTTTGATCTGAGTAGCGCTTTAGATGATGCTGAGCAATTACTGATAGACTTTGCGAGTGCCAAGATTTACTGTAAAGAAATTGTAGATGCTAAAAAAGAGTTGCAATTTTAGTGGTATTTTTTTATAATGTTCATGATGTATAATCTAATTTTATGCGGTGTCGAAAGACTTAATAGGGAATCGAGAATGCTCGAGCTGTCCCAGCAACCGTGATGCTGACAAGACTCATAATACCACTGCGCAAGCGGGAAGGGTGAGTTGCGAATGAAGCTAAGCCGGTAGACCTGCCCATAGATTGCTTTATTCCCCTGGGGATGGGATGGAAAGAGTCGATTTTTAACTCATTTCCTATCTCAAGGAAATGAGTTTTTTTATTTAGCTGTGGGAAAACCAGCGCAATAAGCGCTTGGAAATTGAAGGAGAAGGATATGAATAAGAAGGTAGTATTAATTGGTTTAGTTGTTTTACTAGCAGTAGTTGCATTATTTGGTTACAATCAATTTTTCGGTCCAGATGCTAAAGTTGGCGAAAAATCAGTTACAGTTGAAATTTATGTAGAATCACAGGGTATTGATAAAACATACAACTTCGATACAGATGCGGCATTCTTATACGACTTATTAAATGAAGTGAAGGATCAAGTTAAGTTTGAATCAGAAGATTCATCATTTGGTCCAATGGTTGTTGGTTTTGAAGGCTATAAGGCTGATAGCACAAGTGAGTACTACCATGTGTTAATCAATGGTGAAGATGCTATGGTAGGTGTCAAGGATGTACCTGTAACCGATGGCGATGTCTATAGATTTGAGTTACGTAACTTCTAATGAGAGCAAAAGATATTACACTAATTGCTATTTTATCCGCTTCCTTGACAGCGGGAAAATTTGTTCTTAGTGTTGTACCAAATGTTGAAATTGTAACCTTTTTAATGATACTTTACACCGTTTTGTTTGGTTATAAAAGAACTTTAATGGTCGTATCCGTTTTTGTAACCACTGAAATTCTCATTTATGGATTTGGAACGTGGTTATTGGGTTATTATGTTTTATGGCCAACTTTGGTGATATTGACACATATCATCAGTCGAACGCTTAAGTCTGAGTATGGCTATGCGATTTTATCCGCAATTTATGGTTTTACATTTGGATTATTTTTTGCGTTGTTTGAGTCGATGTTTTACGGCATCAGTTACGCAATCCCATATTGGATTTCTGGGATTCCATTTGATATCGTTCATGGCACTTCAAATTTTATCATTATGCTCGTTTTATATAAGCCAATGGTGAAAACGATTGGCTTTGCAAAAGAAAAAATGCATGTTGCTTAAGAGAAACCCGTCAGGGTTTCTTTTTTTAACGCACAAGATAGTAATTAATAATACGACTATTTGTAGATACAACAAAGACACAATTAAGTTTACATCTTTGACTATTCTGATAGTGTCATAAGTATGCTATATTAGAATTAATATAGATCAGTAATGGAGTGTGATATTTTGCAAAAGATTGCGTTTCTTTTTTTAGCGTATTCATTGATCGGATGGATATGGGAAACTTCTTATGTTTCCTTAAAGAGTAAAAAAATAGTTAACCGTGGTTTTTTAAGGGGTCCGATTATCCCGATCTACGGTTTTGCAGTGGTTACAATTATACTTTCTATAGATTGGGTTGTTCCATATATCAGGACATTTTCAAAATTTGAAACTGTTTTGACGATGATTTATATTGCAATCGTCGCATCTGTATGGGAATATGTGACGTCTTTTGGTATGGAAGTCCTTTTCAAGACGAGATGGTGGAATTATACTGAGCATCGTTTTAATATAAAAGGACGTATTGCGCTTGATGTTTCTATCTTTTGGGGAATTGGTGGATTCGTATTATGGCGCTTCGTTAATCCACTTGTCATAATGGTTTACGAACAGTTTAATACTCATAGCATGTACTTGTTTTTAATATTTGCATATTTGATAGTTTCTATAGATACAGTAACCACCTTAATTGAATTAATTAATCTTAGAAAAGTTGTCATCAGATTACAAAAAGCTTCTGAAGAAATTGTCGATCAAATCACAGAAACCTTGGATAGAGTGGGTGAGGGGTTTGATAAGTTAACTGAAACCATGCCTAAGATCGGTGAAAAAATCAGTGAAAGAATTAGCGATAATATCGACGATGTTAAATCAATCGTTTCAGAGGTCATTCCTGAATCTGTTTTTGAGCAACGATTGAAATTAAAAGAGGCTATCGAAGAAGCTAAACTAAAAGTAAAATCAGGTGCATTTTATAAAAAATATGGAAACTTTAATATATATTCTGAATTTCTAAATGAAATGAAAGAACGCAATAAGGAGCAGAATACAAGTGGTTTAACGCGATTTGGAGAGGCACTTGATAAAGTGAAGAACACGAGAGGAAAACGTTTCTTTAAAAACTATCCAAATGCGGCGACGCGACAGTTTGTGTTAATGCACACCCTACATGATAAATTAAAAGAAAAGCAACTCAATGTAAAGATACGAATGGACAAAGAAGACAAGCGTGAGGAAGATAACTAATTTTGGAGGATCGTATGAAGGTGTTTATTAGTATTGATATGGAAGGAATTACTGGCACAACTTTATGGCAAGAATGCCAATCGGATCACCCAAGTTATCAAGCACATGTCAAACAAATGACCAATGAATGTCTTGCTGCTTGTGAAGGTGTGCTAGAAGCTGGTGCAACAGAAATCGTTGTACGAGATGCGCATAATACAGCCACCAATATTGACATGAGTTTGCTACCAAAAGAAGTGAAAATTATTAGACAATGGAGTGGACATCCATATTCTATGGTGGATGGTATTGATTCAAGCTTTGATGCCGTGTTGTTTGTAGGTTATCATGGCGCTGCAGGAAGTCCTTTGAATCCACTTTCTCATACGATGACTGGACGTTCTCAAAGAATTTCAATAAATGGTATTCCGGCTAGCGAGTTCTTACTTTACAGTTATGCCGCAGCACTTGAAGGTGTACCTACGATTTTTGTATCTGGTGATGAAGGGCTCTGTGAGCAAGCAAATGAACTATATCCCAATATTAAAACCGTATCCGTTAAATCAGGAAAAGGCGGCAGTGTCACACATCTTTCACCAAACCTAGCCCTTGATAAAATAAGAAATACCGCTAGAGTTGCTCTTAGCGGTAATTTAAAAAATCAAGTTGTTGAGTTACCAAAGCACTTTGAGGTAAACATCACCTTTAAAGAGCATGTGGATGCAAAGAGGCGTTCATATTATCCTGGAATGATACAACTGGATGCGAATACGATTCGATTTTGTACCGATGATTATTTTGATGTGCTAAGAATGATTGCATTTGTACTTTAAGGTTCTGAAATGACGACCGCGAAAGGATACCAGTTTAAAATGGATGACATTAAAACGCTGGATTCATAGAAGCGGTCTTTTCCTTTTGGTTCACCATCATCGTAGCTTTCGTACCAATTGTTAGGATCGTAAACTTCGAAGTACAGAGCACCGTCAGCGACGACATATCCCTTGATAATCAGGTAGTGTCCGCTGTCAAAAGTATAAAATCGATTAATTCTCTCATTGTTATTATTGTTATATGGAATGTATCCCATGCTGTTGTTGATGATGGCGATACTGCCTTGATCGATTATATTCCTCAAGTCGATATCAGATTCCAGTGCAATTATTTTATAGGGAATATCGTAAAGTTCGAGGGCGTTGTTAATGTCATCGCTGTACCACCAGCCACCACTGGAACGAAATTTTTTTCTAGCCTTTTCTGCTGTCGCTTTTGTATCTTCGTTATACCATTTAGCTGCCATTTCTATAGAACTTGGTCCGCAATTATTTCCAGCATGTACACCCGTTGCAGCTTGGTCAACATACCAATCATAGTCTCTATCGTTATTTACATATGCAGATATATTATCTCCAAGTCCCCATTCCAGTGAAACAGCATCTATCGCTTCAAGCTCAAGCTCTTGTTGATCAACCGTTGCTACTTCTATAGTAGTGATGGAATTAATTGTCGTATCAAGGGTCGTAGTATCAACTGAATCAATTGTTTTAGGTGAACAAGCAGTTAAAAGTGTAATTAATACCAGTAGATAGATGTAATACCTACGCTTTAGTTGAACAGAACCCATTATTTCAACCTCCAATTGTAAATAAACCTTAAGATAGCTTTAACCTAATATTAAGAAAACTATATCATAATGTAAGAAATAAATAAATGAGGTGGAGATATGAAGTTATTTGTAAAAGGTGCTCTTGTAGCAATCTTAGCACTATCGATGACTGCATGTTCTTTGATAAATGATGCTGATCAACCATTTAACGTATTTGATACAAAAATGGATGAATCGATTCATTATGATAAAAGTGTCAAAGGATTCAGTCAAATTGATCTTGAAATGGACATAACTGTTTCAGAAGTTGAAATCATAAGTACGAATGGCACAGATATTGTTTTTGATCAAGAAGCAAACCTAAAAGAATTACTAGCAACTGCAAAATATGAAGAACATGGCGATACGCTTAAAGTCATCTATAGTAATAAGGATTCCTACAAGCTTAAAGCGCAATCGCAAAATAGTAAAATCACTATAAAAGTACCTGAAGAGATTAATATAAAAATCGACTCAAATTTAAATGTTGGTGATTATAAAATTGATGCGAACAAGTTGACGCTAACAGAAGTGAATCTTGAGACAAATGTAGGTGATACAACTTTATCAAGCAATGCAGACCAAAATAATTTAAGCTATATCAAAATGTCGTCAGATGTTGGTGATTTGTTCCTTGATATTGAAAATGCAGAAGCTCTAGACACCGTCAAGTTGGATACCAATACTGGAAAAATTAAAAGTTACTTTGATGGTAATTATGAACAAAGACTTGAGCTAGTTGCGGATACCGATGTTGGTGATATGCAATTGTCATTTAAAGGTGAGTTCGCAGAGGCTGTTAATTTAGATCTTGATGCAAATGTAGGTGATGTTAAGCTTGAGCTCCCAAAAGGACATGAATTGATATTTGACATCAAAGCACCTGAGTTTACATCCAGCTTAGATTGGGCAAACATCGATTATAGCAAATCGAGAGATCAATATAAAGTAGATGGTGACAAAAGTCAGTTTAACATTAAGATTAACCTCAATGTAGGCGATGGCAAATTTAGTTATAGCAATTAACAAAAAAATTTAAGTATGTATTATTTTTTGTACTTGACACCAATTTTACACTCTGTTAACATATTGGTATAAGAAATGGTATGTTACTGTTTAATCAGGCATGAACCAAAAGCGTTGCTTTTTGTTCGTGTCTTTTTTGTTTAATTAATAGCTGTCTCAATTTAAATTTTGTAAGGACACCTTATTCGTAGGGTATAAGATGTCTGTAGCTCAGACAAATTTATTTAATGGTGGTACGAGTGAAAAATAAGTATAAAATTGTAAGAATTTATAATAACAACGCCATTTTAGTCCAAGGCAACGATTCTAAGGGAGAAGCAGTTTTAGTAGGTAAAGGCATCGGATTTGGGAAAAAAAGTGGCATGGAGGAAGAAATTTCTTCTTCTGAGATTGAAAAGTACTTCATCACCTACGATGACAAACTGAAAAGAGATTATCTAAATTTGGTGGAGCAATTAGACGAGCAAATTTTGGCTGTTTGCTCTGAAATCATACAGGTAGCGAACGAGAGCATAGGCCCTTTAAGCGATCGTGTTCATATCGTTTTGACGGACCATATTGGCTTTGCTCTTGAAAGAATGAAACTTGGGATGGAGATTCACAACCCATTTTTAGATGAGATTAAGCTTTTATATCCTAAAGAGTACGAAATGGGATTAAAGGCGCAGCAAATGATTTTATCTCAACTGGGTGTCGCTATTGTTGAAGACGAAGTTGCATTTATAGCGCTTCATCTAAGTGCAGCGAGAAGTCAAAAAGACGTGAAAGAATCTGTGAAGAATACACGGATCTTAAAAGAACTCGTCAAATTGATTGAGACCCAAATCGGGACGTCTATTCCTAAAGATTTAACCTATAGTCGATTGATCCACCATCTGAGAGGCGCAATCGACCGTATTGAAACAGGCTATCAAGTTGTCAATCCTTTGCTTGAGGCACTTAAAAAAGATTTAAAAGAAAGCTTTGAAATCGCAGTATTATTAAAAAAGAAAATTGAATCCGAATATGGCATCACCGTACCTGAAGATGAGGTTGGCTTTATGGCCATCCATATAGATCGATTGAAAAGAAATATGAAATTCACTGAATAACCATTGACGTGTTACTAATTCGATTAGGCATGAGTCAGAAGGGGATCCTTTTGACCATGTCTTTTTTGTTGCCACAATGAGTTAATTTGATTCAAACGGTCATGCGCGCGACTGTTGAATATACAATGAAAAAATCAGGAGGGAATTTATGGGTAACTTTTTTGGTAAGTTGCAAAAAGTTGGTAAAGCTTTAATGCTTCCAATCGCAGTCATGCCTGCAGCAGCGATACTCCTTCGTTTGGGAGCGGGAGTACCTGGAATTGAAGGCATAGCAGCAGATGTTATGCTCAAAGCAGGAGCAGCAATTTTCGACAATTTATTCTTGTTATTTGGTATTGGTATCGCACTTGGACTTGCAAAAGACAACCATGGTGCAGCAGCACTTGCTGGTGCAATAGGTGTTTTAGTTACTAAGAACGTTTATGAAGTTATCAATCCGGACATTAATACAGGTGTCATGGTTGGTATCATCATGGGTGTTATCGCAGGGGTTCTTTATAACAAATTCCACAACATTAAACTACCAGAGTTTTTAGGATTCTTTGGTGGTAAACGTTTTGTTCCAATTATTACATCATTTGCTGGTGTTGGTATGGGTATTGTTTTCGGTATCTTTTGGCCTTACGCACAAAATGCAATCGATGCAGTTGGTAACGCAGCTATAGAAGCTGGTCCACTTGGTACTTTCTTCTTTGGTTTTGGTAACAGATTGTTATTACCACTTGGTTTACACCACGTATTAAACTCTATTTTCTGGTTTACATTTGGTTCATTCACAAATGCAGCCGGCGAAATCGTAAATGGCGACTTATGGCGCTACTTTGCGGGCGATCCAACTGCAGGTGTATACATGGCTGGTTGGTTCCCAATGATGATGTTTGGTTTACCAGCAGCATGTTTGGCTATGTATCATGCAGCTAAAAAAGAAAATAGAAAAGCAGTTGCAGGTATGTTTATCTCTATCGCATTTACATCTTTCTTAACAGGGATCACTGAACCAATCGAGTTTTTATTTGCTTATATCGCTCCTGGTTTATACCTGGTTCATGCGATTTTGTCAGGTCTTTCACTTGCAATTACCCAGCTTTTAGGTGTGCTTCACGGGTTTGGTTTCTCAGCAGGTCTGATTGACTACTTACTCAATATGCATCTTGCGACAAAAGGTCTTTTAATCATACCGATTGGCTTAGTATTTGCTGTAATTTACTATGTGGTCTTTAGATTTATGATCACTAAATTTAACATCCCTACACCAGGTAGAATCGATGAAGTGTCTGAAGAAGGCGATGCAATCGTTAGTGAGCTTGGTATTTCTGAGGTTGCTAGGGGCTATTATAATGCCATCGGTGGACGCGATAACATCGTTGAAATCGACTCTTGCATTACGAGATTAAGATTAACACTTAAAGACACTGCTATCGTTGATGAAGCAGCATGTAAACGTCTTGGCGCTGCAGGTTTAATCAAACCTAACAGCAAAAATATTCAAATCGTTGTAGGCACACATGCTGAGTTAATCGCAGAAGAAATGAAAAGACTTAAGTAGTTTAATGCCTTAAATAATGAATTATTAATAATTTGCTCATAATTAAAAAACATTTATCTTATAAACTGTAACCAGTTAGAGTGTGAAACTCTATATAACAACTACTAATTTAATCCCCCACAACTTAGTATAGAAGATCTGCTTAGCAGATTCTTCTATCAAATCCCAGTATGTATTACGACTGAGGTTTGATAGAGGAATTTGAAGCATTTGATGCGTTTCCTAGTATAGTAGTGGTTTGAGGAGGAACTATGTTTGGATTATTTAAGAAAAAAGAAGAGAAAGGGTCTATTGAAAAGCTAATCCCTGTTATGACAGGCGAAGTCGTATCAATCGATCAAGTACCCGATGCAGTATTTTCACAGAAAATGCTCGGCGACGGCTTTGCTGTGAAACCCACAAATGGAACTGTCGTTTCACCGGTTGATGGCACAATCGTTCAGATATTTCCAACGAATCATGCATTTGGCATATTGACTGAAAGTGGTTTAGAAATATTAGTGCATATTGGAATTGATACGGTAGAACTTAAAGGTGAAGGCTTTACACGACTTGTTGAAGTGGATACTAAGGTTAAAGCAGGTGATCCTATCGTAGAAGTTGACTTAGCGTTTGTCGGAGAAAGAGCAAAATCTTTAATTACACCAGTTGTAATCACAAATAAAGAGAAAGTTAAGCAAATGACGACACATTATGGTACAAATCTACCAGTGGCGGCTGAAATCGAAATTAACTAGGAGGCGGACATGCAAGAAGCAATCGTAAAAAGCAAGAATGGGATTCACGCTAGACCAGCGAGTATGATCGCAAGCTTAGCAAATCAATACAGTGATGAAATTACACTTATAAAGGGCGAAAAATCATATAATGCGAAATCGATCATGAGTATTATGAGCATGGGTCTTCAAGAGAACGATCTTGTTAAGGTTGAAGCTAAAGGTGATGGCGCAGATGCTATAGAGCTTGAAATTCAGAAAATAATCAACGACATTCAAGAATAATATCAATATAAAAAATAATCAATAGCCTGTTTATTGGGATTGTCCTGAAAACAGGCTATCGTTATAATGTAATGAGTATGGTGAATCGATTCAAATGGTTCGACCGAATCATAGATTCTGGTTGAATCGCTCATAGATTCTGAAAATAGTATAGGAACATTCTATACATTGAGATAAATTACTGGAGGAGAAAAATGATTAGAGAAGCATGTGTGGGTAGTTTTGTAGAAGGAAAAAAGGCGGAAGCATTAGGGGCGAATCGACTTGAACTTTGTGATAACTTAGCGGTTGGGGGGACGACACCAAGCTACGGAACGATAATGGCAGCTAAAAAGTACCTTAGTATTCCTTCTTTAGTAATGATTCGCCCAAGAGGCGGCAATTTTGTATACGATGAAGTTGAGATGGAAATGATGATCAATGACATAAAGGTATGTAAGGAAATTGGAATTGCTGGGGTAGTATTTGGCGTGTTAACAGTAGACAATGAACTGGATATGCCAAAGATGAAAAAGCTAGTAGAAATGTCAAAACCTATGGAAATCACCTGTCATATGGCTTTTGATGAAACGTCAAATCTCAGCAAGACGCTTGAGCAGCTTATCGAACTTGGGATTGATCGTGTTTTAACGAAAGGTTCGAAAACAAACGCTCTAGACGGGATTGAAACCCTAAAGCATCTGGTTAAACAAGCAGAAGGTAGAATTAAAATTGTCGCAGGCGGTGGCGTGAATGAAGGTAATTATGCAGCAGTTGCTCAGCAGACTAACGTAGAAGAGCTACATGGAACTAAAATCGTAGGTGCTTTGTAATCGCATTGAAGCGACAGTGTCTATTTGTATACGCATAAACTTTAAAATGCTATAATGGGATGTACTCCGTTTACGGAGTAATACATATATAGGAGACGACGATGAGTGACAGAAAGCTAAAGAAGCACTTAAAATCTAACTTCGGTCAACCTTCAAAAAACAAATATGCCGAGGATGATTTTGGACGTATCAAGGAATACCTTACCTATCGTAGAAAATTAGGCGTAGATCCTTTTCTAATCGATGAAACCACTTCACGAGATCTTGATCTCGATACGCTTTTTAAAAGGATTAATCTTGGTTACTCTACTTCTGGAGAACAGATGCTTTATTATTACTTGCATAGTCCTTCACCAGATGAGAAAATTTTTAAGCATAGAAAAAATTTGATTCATTTAATGATGAATGAACCTGATGCACGGCTGAATTTATCACTTGCACTTTCGAAGCTTGGGAGAAACAGATATGCGAAAGTGACTGATAATTTTGAGGCAACTGAACGTAACCCACTTTACTTAATTGGCTATTTGACACTTGTGATTGGACTGATTGCTTCAATCGTCAATTTCGCCATGACCTTTTCGCAGATTTCAGTGTTTATCATGCTATTCTTTGTCATTATCAACCCGATGATTCGAGAGTGGCGTAGACGTCCAATGATGCAAGATGTCGCTGCAGTAAATTATGCCGTATCTATGATTATTACCTTTTCAAGAATCAAAAAAATGCGTGTGGATAAACTAACGCCATTGATTGAGGATTGTGAGGCTGACTTTGTAAAACTAAAACCAGCCATTAAGATTGGAAATGTTTCCGCTGTTTCTGGAAATGAATATATCGAAATGATGCTAGGTTGGTTTCTGCTGGATTTAATCTCGTACGAGCTTTTAAAAGGCTTTATCGCCAAACATGGTAAAGAACTTTTTAATATTCATCAAAAGCTTGGCGAGATTGAAGCGGCCATAGCGGTTGCTTCGTTGAGAGCCGGTATAAAAAATGTAACCGATCCTGAAATCGATTATAGTGAAAATACATCGCCTTATATTCATGCGGAAGGGATGGTTCATCCACTTGTCGATCAATGCATACCAAACACGATGAATAGCAATCAAGCGATGATTATCACAGGTTCAAACGCATCAGGTAAATCCACATTTCTTAAAACCGTTGCCATCAACCATCTGATGTCTCAGAGCATTTGCACTGCTTTTGCTGACAGCTTTAAAGCGAGCGCAATGAACCTATATAGTTCTATGGCCATCTCAGATAAGCTACTGGCTGGAGAGAGCTATTATATCTCGGAAATCAAGTCCATAAAGCGGATCCTTGAAGCCATCGCAAGAGGAGAACGCGTACTATGTGTCATAGATGAGGTCCTCAGAGGAACAAACACAATTGAGCGCATATCTGCATCCAGTGAAATCCTCAGAGCACTTAATGTGCCATCGACGATGTCAATCGTTGCGACGCATGACCTTGAACTCTGTCAATTACTAAAAGACAGCTACGTCCCATATCATTTCCAAGAAGAAGTTACTGAAACGGAAATGACCTTCGACTATAAGATGAAAGAGGGTCAAGCACTTAGCAGAAATGCCATCAAATTATTACATCTTATGGGATTTGAAGCGGATATGGTAAAACGTGCTGACGCTACAGCGAAGCAATACGTAGAAAGTGGCAAATGGCTATAAACCTAAAAAGTCCAGTTCGTACATTTAAATGCATCTTTTATCATAAAGTGTGCTAAATGTGAGAACTGGACTTTATTATACTTTAGATTAATCAATACTTAACTTTGGCACGGGTGTGGTTGCAACTTTAAATGCTAAATCGATGGTCGCCTTAACATCCTTTAAAGAAGCATAGTTGTAATGCGTATGGACATATCGTGAAGGCACACCTAACACGAGAACTGGCACTGCTTTGCCTGATGTGTGGAGACGTCCAGCATTGGTACCTCCCTTACGTCTTACAGCTGACTGATAAGGAATCTCATGTGTATCTGCAAGTGATTTCGCAAAATTGATTAGTCTTCTATGACTGACATAGCTTGAATCCATGTGTCTTATTTGTACGCCGCCTCCAAGAACACATTGTGCCGTTTGAGCATCGTAATAAAGGTCATCCGCAGGAGAGCCTTCAAATACAATAGCCATATCAGGTGCGGTTACCTGACCCGTCACATGAGCGCCTCTAGTTCCCACTTCTTCTTGACTAGCAAGAGCGCCGATGACATCATATGGCAAATCTTCAATCGTAGAAAGCAATCTAAGCGTTTCAATGACGGCATAACATCCCATACGATTATCAAATGCCTTTCCAAAGACAAAATCACTTTTGCTGTTTTCATTAAAAATAACATGAGGCGCAATAGGATCACCAACTTGTATACCAAAGACAGATAAAACCGTTTCTCTATCGGAAGCACCTATATCGATTTGAAGTGACTCAAGCTCGAGTGGGGCGCTTTTCTCTTTTTCACTCATAAAATGAGGTGGCTTAGAGGCGATAATACCTTGAATGTATTCACCAGATTCGGTCTTAATCTGAACCGTGTGTGCAGGGACGTTTGTCGGAACCCAACCGCCTAAGGGTACAAATGAGATGAGGCCATTCTTTGCAATGCTCTGTACCATAAAACCAACTTCATCTAAGTGGGCATCTAATAGCAGTTTAGGTTTATTGCCAGTATTACTTTTAAGTTTTAAATAGACATTATTCATTGCATCGATTTCAATATCGCAAAAAGGAACATTGTCTCTCACAATTTTCACCACATCTTCTTCAAAGCCAGATGGACCAAAAGCTTCACTCAGTGATTTCAATAGCTTTAAATTCATTTCGCCCTCCATAGTTTTTAAGTTGTTTTATGTTATAATAGGTCTGACAGTATGATTATATCATGAAATAAAATGAATTAAATCCGCAAATTTCGGATATCGAAATAATAGGAGAGTACCTATGCAGTCTAGGCGACTTAATATTAGAACGGTTGAAAAGAAAGATGAAGCATTTATATATCAGTTAAAATCTAATCCATTGACCTATCGTTATGTGGAAATGAAGCCTTATCAATCACTTGCCGATGCAAGGAAATTTATCAAGTCAGTCCTAAAAGATATCGATCATAAAGAGGCCTATTATTGGTGCTTAGAGTCCCGAGAAACGCATCAATGCGTTGGGACGATTTGTCTTTGGAACTTTGATGATGAATTAAAACATGCAGAAATCGGATATGAGATATTGCCTGAGCATTATCAAAATGGATATGCAACCGAAGCCGTTGCTGAGGTTGTGGCATTTGCAGCGTCTCTCGAACAATTGGATTCAATTATCGCTATAACGCACGAGGCTAATATTGCATCGATTCGCATGTTGGAAAAGTTAAATTTTAAATGTAAGGGCATTGCTACGAAAATCTATCCAGAGATAGAGGAAAGTGATGCAATGCACCTTTATGAATTGCTATTTTGAGGTAGACATGGCTGAAAAAAATCAGATTCAGGATGAGGAAAATCAAGCTCAAACAAATGGACAAAATGATGTTAACAGACAAATAAATATTGAA
>DJWQ01000073.1 GCA_002441045.1 Firmicutes bacterium UBA6226
CGGCTCTGCCGCATAAGAATATTCAGGAAGATGTAAAAAATGAATTTACAAAAAAATTCAAGAGATCTTGGTATGAATACAAAGCTGAGATGGAATGGAAGCGTAAGTTTTGGCATAAATGGAGGAAAAAATTAAATTCTGATCATTGGGCGGTTGCTTCAATTAAAGAAGTTAATGCACTTTTAGAAACATCTGTTGTTGATATAAAGTGCACTCGTGAAGAGTTTGAAATGAAATTAGAGAAAATGTTTTTAGCTGTTAAAGTACCAGTAAAGAAACGAAAAAAACAGGAATTAATAAACGATGTATGGAGAAAGTCTATAGATAATTTTTCAATTCTCGTTGAATCATTTATAAATAGATATCAACAGAAATATTTCGATTTAGAAGTTGGTTTTCAGGATTTAGTGAAAATGTGTAATAATGAGCGAGAAAGAGAATTTTTAGAACTTGGATTCATTATAAAAAAAGAGTATGAACGAATTCTTAAAATGATTTCTAAACCTAAAATCTTCAAAAGATATGATCAGTGTTATATTGACTTTAATCAGCTACTTGTAGAATCAATTAAGTATATTGAAGAAGGTAAAGCAGATTTTGAAATTAAGAAAATACGTATATTAATGATTGATGAATATCAAGATTTTTCAAAACTCTTTGTTAAATTAGTTGAAGCAATACGTTCACGAAACGAAGAAATAAAATTGTTTTGTGTTGGCGATAATTGGCAATCTATAAACAGATTTGCTGGTTCTGAGGATAGTTATTATATGAATTTTAGGCATAACTTTGATAATAGTTCTACTGTGGAAGTATCTACTAATTATAGAAGTCTTCCGTATATAATAAATGTTACAAACGAGTTTATGTTGAAAAATGAGTTTCAAGGAAACCCTGCTAAATTTTTCAAAAGTGGTATTCAGAAGTCAGTAATGATACATGATATTGAAGGATTAATAAATAACAAAGAGAATGAAGAATATTTACAATTGTTTATTGATGAGGATGGTAATAAGGAAAGCAAACATATTTTAAAAGCAGCATATCTAAAGCAATGTGCTGATATTATAAAGCAAAATCCTACTAAAGATGTCTTGATATTGCATAGAATGAACCGCTTTATTAATATGCAACTTAAGGTTTTCCAAAATAAATTGAAGAAATATTTCGATAGTTATGGGGATAGCAACATTTTATACGATTTTGACCGAAAGGTTTCAGTAAAAACTATGCACTCATCAAAGGGCTCAGAGGCAGATGTAGTTATTATTTTAGAAGCAGTGAATGGAATCATACCTATGATTCATCCAGATAATCAGCTTTTTTCTGTGTTTGGAGAAACACCACGAATTGTTTTAGATGATGAAAAGAAGTTATTTTATGTGGCAATGACAAGAGCAAAGAATGAACTTCACATACTAACTGAGAATAAAATCAAGTCAGATTTCTTAATAGGATTATGGTAAGTAATGGATGAATCCTAAACTTTAATTCTACACTGATGCCAGATCTTTTAACAGCAGAAATTCAGATCTGAGTTTAATCACGGTTAGTCAGATCATTAAGAGGTGGATAATTGATTTTGCTGGAAATTTAATTTTTACCCAGTGGTTAGTGCAAATCAATTTTAGTCAAATGATAATGGAAGTTCGGTTTATGGAAGAATACACCTGTTTAAATGTCTCCATCTAAAAACACTTTATTAATCATATATATCTTGATTTTATTGGCATAATATCTGGCAATAACAATCGATAACTTAAGTTATCAGATTAGCTACCATCTGTATGTACAGCCATGTATAGGAAATGGTCCACAAGGATTAAATGCTAAAACCAACATTAAATGGAAAGATTTCAACTATTATGATTAGATATTTTAAAACAAAAGTAGGAAGGTAACCTAATGCCATTTGAAATCGTAAGAAACGACATAACCAAAATGCATGTTGATGCCATCGTCAATCCAACAAACGCTGAAATGTATGGCGTAGCTGGTGTGGATGGCATAATCCATAAAACTGAAGGACCACGTTTGCGAAACGAAACTGCCAAAATGCGTCCATTGTCACCGGGAAAATGTGCTATAACAGAGGCGTTCAACCTACCTGCATGCTTCATCATCCATACGGTTGGTCCAGTCTGGAAAGATGGCAATAGTGGTGAGGAAGAGATTTTAATAAGCTGCTATAAAAGTGCGTTGTCGCTTGCTAAAGAACGAGGCTTTGAGAGCGTAGCTTTTCCTCTCATTGCGTCAGGCGCTTATGGCTATCCGAAGGACATCGCGCTAAGTGTCGCTATTCGTTCCATCGGAGAATTCCTGCTTTTTAATGAGATGACGGTATATTTGGTCGTCTTTGATCAGAAAGCCTATCAACTTTCTGAAGCGTTATATGCGTCTGTAGAATCCTACATCGATGATCATTACATAGAGGAACACACATTTACAAATCGGTATAGGAATATCGAAAGACGGGATAGTGTTTATTCAGAACCTTATTTACCAAAGCAACATTCGCTGGATGATGTCATCAAGCGCATGGATGAAACGTTTGCTGAAATGTTATTGCGCCTGATTGATGAACGCGGCCTAAAGGATCCTGACGTCTATAAAAAAGCCAATGTCACCAAGCAGACATTTTCTAAAATCAGAAACAACAATCAGTACACCCCAACCAAACAGACTGCGGTGGCGTTTGCGGTTGCTTTACAGCTTAATCTGGATGAAACCAAAGATCTATTGCTTAAGTCTGGATTTGCTTTGTCTAACAGCAATTACTTTGATGTGATCATCAGTTATTTTCTCGAATCAAAGCGTTATGATGTCAATGAAATCAATGCAGTTCTTTTCCACTACAACGAAAAACTATTGGGCTATTAAAAGTCAATTGACAGGTTACCATTGAAAGCGTAAAAAGATGTATCCTTAAATCATCAAATAGATGAACGGAGGATACATCATGAAAAAAGGATTAACAGAACTGGTTTTTATCTTGGACAGAAGCGGATCGATGAATGGCCTGGAAAGTGACACCATCGGCGGGTTCAACAGTGTATTAGCAAAACAAAAAACTGAGGAAGGTGTAGCCCACATCACCACAGTATTGTTTGACGATAAGATTGAGATACTCCATGATCGATATGATTTGGAAAAAGTATCGATGATAACGGATAAAGAATATTATGTAAGAAGTTCCACGGCTTTACTGGATGCCATCGGAAAAACGATTCACAAAATGGGCAACGTCCAGAAATATGCCTCAGAAGCTGAGCGTGCTGAAAGAGTCATGTTCGTCATTATCACAGACGGTATGGAAAATGCCAGCATAGAGTATTCTTATGACCAGATTAAAAATATGATTGATCGTCAGAAGGAAAGATACGGCTGGGAATTTATCTTTCTGGGTGCCAATATTGACGCTATAGAAACCGCAAAGCGATTTGGCATTGGAGAAGATCGGGCTGCAAATTACCATGCGGATAGCAACGGCACGCAGCTCAATTACGAAGTCATCAGTGAAACCGTCAGTATGGTCCGCTCAAAACGTGCAATTGAAAAAGGCTGGAAAGACCGAATTGATAGAGATTTTGACTCTAGGAAAAGGCGGTAATGACATGATTGGTGCAATGATTGGGGATATTGTAGGCTCGAGGTTTGAGTTCAATAATCATAAATCGAAAGACTTTGAATTGTTTACGGATGAATGCTTTGTGACAGATGATTCCATTATGACACTTGCGGTTGCAAAGGCTTTAATTGAGACTGAAAGAACGTTTATGAACAGTGAAGATGCTTTTAGATTAAGTAAAGACTATATTGATAGATTGGCTGAAAATACGGTTTTATATATGCAGACGATTGGTAGAAAGTATCCTAACTGTGGGTATGGAGGACGTTTTGGTCAGTGGATTTTCAGTGAGAATCCTAAACCTTATGATAGCCATGGCAATGGAGCTGCGATGCGAATCAGCCCCGTGGCTTCAATTGCTGCGAGTGAAGAGGAAATAAAGGCATTGTCAAAAGCAATCACTGGCGTTAGTCATAATCATGTGGAAGGATTAAAAGGTGCTGAAGCCACCGCTATGGCCATCTACTTGGCTAGAACGGGTCATGGTAAAGATGAGATACGAAAAGTTGTTAGTGATCAGTATTATAACTTGGATTTCTGTCTTGATGATATTAGAGCAGCTTATAGGTTTAATGAAACATGCCAAGAAACAGTGCCACAGGCAATTCAGGCTTTTCTTGAAGCGGAGTCATTTGAAGAGACGATTCGCAATGCCATTTCACTCGGTGGTGACAGCGATACACTTGCAGCTATAGCTGGAAGCATAGCAGAGGCGTACTATGGTGTACCGAATGTAATGGTGGAGAAGGCTTTGGGGTATTTGGATGGTGAATTGCTAGAAATTTATAATGAATTTAATTCAATTAAATAGAAAATCGGAGGATATAGAAGGATGAAAAAACAGTTCACATGGACAGCGATTTATACAGAACTTGCTCATAAATTGATTAATTTCAAAAATGATAGGACTGCATTACTGAAAATTTTGAATGAAGTTTTTGAGGAAGCTGAGGTAAAAACATCTTTGAGTGAAGGCAATGGTATTCCTCTGTCAGATATTTGTCCATTTACTGTATTTGGAACATTTAACCGTGGCATTACTGATTCGACTAGAATCAACTTGCTCTTAGCATTTAAAAAGCAGTTTGATTTAGCATCAACTGTTCCAGAAGATTTTAATGGTATCCCGGTTCTTAATAATATCAATTCAATGTTTTTTCAGTATCAAAAAGACCGAGGTGTTAATGACATAGATCACCTTTGGGAAATGTTTGACGCTGCCCTTAATCACGCAAAATTTAAAAACCAGAATACTAAAGATGCTTTCTGTAAAGCCTTTGATGAAGTAGTAAAGCAAAAAGGTGTTTTCTGGAACTTAACGATGGGTTTATTTTGGGTCGCTCCATTTGATTACATTAACTTAGATCAAAGAAACAGAAGCTCAATCGATTCAGTTAATCAGTCTTATTTTGAGGGAAAAATTCCAAGTTTGAAGAAAATGCCTACAGGAGAAGAATACCTTGAAATTGTTGAAATGTTTAAGATTAAATTCCAAGATGAAAAATTCGGCAGTAAGTCTTTTCCAGAGTTTTCATACGGGTCTTGGCAGTTAACAAAAGACTTATCCATGCATGATATAGTATCAAAAGCTAGTTTTCTAAAGTGGTTTGAACCGCTATTAGAAGCGTTGAAAAAGTTAGGCGGTAAGGCTACACCAGTTGCAGTAAGGGACCAAATTGCGAAGGATTTAAACTTATCTGACGACGTCATTAATGAGCGCAGAGGGAAAACACAAACTAAGAAATTTGATAACGAGCTTGCTTTCGCACGTAGTTATTTGGTCTATGAAGGATTAATTGATAAATCCGAGCGTGGTGTGTGGATGTTGACTGAAGCAGGCTGGGAAGCAAAAATGGATGTCAATTTGGCCGGTGAAATATTTAAACGTGAAGCAGCTCTGCAAAAAGAAAAGAAGATTTCTGAGGAAAGCAGTATATCAATTGGATCTTCAACAGAAAGCGTAAAGCGATACTGGATATACGCTCCAGGTGAGCAGTCCTATAAGTGGGAAGAGTTTTATCAAAATGGAATTATGGGACTTGGTTGGGATTATCTGGGAGATTTGAGTGGCTATCCTGATAAGGAAGCTGTTAGAACAAAGATCAAACTACATGAAGGCACAAATGGTTCATTTAAGAATGCTGTTCATGCAACTTGGCAGTTTTCTAAGATTATTAATATTGGGGATATAATTTTTGTTAAAAAAGGAAGGACACAAATCATTGGCTGTGGTGTTGTGACTTCAGATTATATTTTCGATGATAGCTGTGAAGAGTACAAACATACGAGAAAAGTCAACTGGACGCATAAAGGCCAATGGGATCATCCCGGAGATGCTCCCGTTAAGACACTTACGGATATCACTGACTATACAGAATATGTTGAAAAATTGATTGCGCTTTTGGAAATCGATGAAGTAGCGGCTACTGAAGAGAAAGTTATAATAAATGCAATTTATTCCGAAGAAGATTTTCTAACTGATGTTTTTATGGATGCAGATCAGTATCATACATTGAAGCATCTGATTAAAACTAAAAAGAATGTTATTTTACAAGGGCCTCCCGGGGTTGGAAAAACGTTTGCAGCTAAAAGACTTGCGTACGCTATAATGGGAGAAGTAGATCCAACTCGTGTAATGATGATTCAGTTCCATCAGAGTTACAGTTATGAAGATTTTATACTAGGATTCAGGCCATCTGAAAAAGGTTTTAAATTAGAAAAAGGTCCTTTTTACACATTTTGTAAAGATGCAGAAGAAGACGACGAACACGACTATTTCTTCATCATCGATGAAATCAATCGTGGAAATTTAAGTAAAATCTTTGGTGAGCTTTTGATGCTTATTGAAAGTGATAAGAGAAACGAACATTTGAGATTACTCTACTCAAATGAAAGATTTACTGTGCCTAAAAACGTTCATATAATCGGAATGATGAATACAGCTGATAGAGGTCTTGCCTTAATTGATTATGCACTTAGAAGACGATTTGCATTTTTCGACATGGAACCAGCTTTTGAATCAAATGGCTTCAAAGCAATGGTTATTACTGCAGGTAATGAAAAGTACGAGCAACTAGTAAATGCCCTACAGCAGCTAAATCTAGCAATTGAAAATGATGAGTCTCTAGGATCAGGGTTCAAAGTTGGACATAGTTATTTATGCCCAGAAAAGGAAGTCAATGATGAATGGTTACAAAGTTTAGTGAAGTATGAGCTCATGCCACTATTAAGAGAGTATTGGTTTGATGAACCTGATAAGATACTTTATTGGGAAAAGTTATTGGTAGGTATCGTGAATGATTAGAATTGAAAATATTTATTATATGCTCTCTTATGCATTCAGAGACTTAAATGCAGTAGAACGTAAGCATTTAGGTTCTGAAACTTTTGATAATGCTATAGATTTATTAGCATCTATACTCGCAAGAGGATTGAATGATCAGATCAAACGTGGCATGCATAAAGACTACAAAATTATGGCTGATCATTTGAAGTCACCAAAAGGAAAAATAAATGTATCTACTACAATTTCAAAACAATTAATGTTGAAGAAACAGGTGTTTTGTGAGTATGATGAGTACACGTTAGACATCATGATGAATCAAATTTTGAAAAGTACGGCTTATCTCCTCTGCAGATCAGAAGATGTGGGTATGGTTCACAAGAAGAATCTTAAGCGTTGTATGCAATATTTAAGTGATGTAAGCTACATTGATTTAAAAAAAGTGCCTTGGAAAAATCTGAGATTTCATGGGAATAACACAAGTTATCGATTCTTGATGAACATCTGTTATTTTATTGCTGATGGATTAATAATGTCTGAAAAGGGTTGTTCTATAAAGCTGAAACGCTTCGTCGATGATCAACAGATGAGTAGGTTATACGAGAAGTTTTTACTAGAATATTTTAGAAAGCATTATTCTCAGTTTAAAGTGTCTGCATCGTTTATTGATTGGCAAACAGATGATGGCAAGATTGATCTATTACCTCAAATGAAGTCAGATGTTACCATAGAATACAATGGGATGACTATGATTATTGATGCCAAGTACTATGGTAAATCGATGCAATCAAACCAGTTTAGTGACAGAAAGACAATTCTTTCAAATAACTTATACCAGATCTTCACATATGTGAAGAATAAAGATCATGGTAGCTCAAATAAGGTCAAAGGAATGCTACTTTACGCCAAAACGGATGAAGCCATCACTCCAAACGAAAAGTACGAAATGAGTGGTAACACGATATTTGTAAGAACGTTGAATCTGGATTGTGATTTTTCTAGTATTGAAGCTCAATTGGATGAAATCGCGCAGATAATAACTCATGAAATTAGTAAACACCTAAATAATGTTATATGAAATCGAATTTGTTTTTTCATGAGAATTAATCTTAGCATTATGTGATTTTGGGAACCAAACAAAAGCTTTGTTAGAAAAGTGACGAGTATAATGAGTCAGGAAATTTATGAAAATCACAACACATTTACTGCTGACATTAATAACTGGTGGATTTTGGCCATTTTATTTAATAGCAAAATCCTGTATTCGTACAAAAAGGTATCATCACAGATACATTACCATGGAACAGATAGATTATATGACGGGTGATGAGTTTGAAATATTACTAGAAGCTTTATTTTCAACATTTGGGTTTATGGTGTATCGAACTCATTCAACAGGTGATTATGGGGCAGATTTGATTATTGAAAATTCTAAAACACGAATCGCTGTACAAGCTAAGAGATATTCTAGTAATGTAGATGTGTCTGCGGTACAAGAAGTTGTTGCAACAAAAAGTTATTATTCATGTTATGAAGCAATGGTTGTTACGAATAATTACTTTACTCCTGCAGCAAAGAAACTAGCAAATGCCAATAAAGTGCTACTGTTGGATCGAGAATGGTTGATTAATGAGTTGTTTAGTTAGAAGCTTTAAAGTACAACGCAAAAAGTTAACTTTCAAGATTTAAAAAACTTGAGATTTTAAGCAAACTAAGATATGACACACTGCAAGAGGCGTCATTAATAATTTTAAAAAAAATACACCTACTTGGTTGAAAGTAGGTGTATAAAATCTAATTGGGCTAGTTGTGAATCCTCGAAATAATATTCACTGCTGGTCCTTGTAACATACGATCACTAGCGGGAAAGTATGTTACTTCTTGCCATAAAATAGCAAACGGTCGGTTGAAGTGGATGCGTGCTCAACTCACGAGATCTATTATCTAGTAAAACTATATTGTACTTTATTTCTGCAGTCAATACGTTATATGAATAATAGTGTATTTAAATTTTGGATAGAGGAGGAGATGTATTTGTTCAAAGACAATTATGAATTACCAGAATATATGAAAAATGATAAGGTTAAAGAGCTGGCCAAAATTCGAGAAAATGCCTATGATTACGAAAGTGTTGATAGGAATCTTACAGAAGAAACGAAAAAGATGATAGTCAAATCAATGAAAAACATGAATCCGAGAGTTGTTAGTGTCACTCCCAATTCAGATTATACCTTGTTATTAACATTTTCAAATCAAGAAAAACGAATTTTTGATATGAATAAATATCTCAATATTGGGATATTTAAAGAGTTAAATGATATAGAATATTTTATGAAGGTAAAGGTTGTTCTTGGTTCAATTAAGTGGCCTAACGGTCAGGATTTATGTCCTGACACATTATATATGGACAGTATTCCTGTATAGATAGAAGGAATAATAAATATAAATGAAATAATAAGCTACTAGTTTTGATTCGTTATTTCAAAGTTTGGTGTAGAGGAAACACGTAAATGATTTGTATAGTTAAGTCTTAACTAGACAATTGTTAGTTTAAGATGTATATTTCAGAAAGATGAGTCTATTTACAATAAAGGAGGGGTGTTGTGCAAGTAGGAGATCTGTATAAGTGCGAAAAAGGAAGAGGAATATTGAAGGTTAGTGAGGTAATCGATGCTGATTATTTCATTTTGAGTGGAACAGAAGGACAGTACAAGCATCATATTAGAGATATTGGAAAGACAATTACTCCTCATCATGACGAAATTCTATATCAAACTTTAAGTGAAAGATTTCATTATGATGAAATCGAACAGGCAGAATACCTTGATAGACTTTATTTAAAAGATTCAAAAGAAGACATAGAATGTGAAATCCAGAATCTTAGAAAAGTTCATAAAATACTAAATGAAGAAGCAGCAGTACGTGACAATAAGATAAGTTTACTACCAAATTTATATCAATCTGGGGCAAATACAAAAGATGAGTTTAATTCTTTATATGACCAAAAAAATACAAAAATTCGGTTGTTAAGTGAGCTGGATGAGATTATAAATATTGAAGAGAATCCTTACATTTGCAAGTTAGAGACAGTATCAAAAGAATATTCATTTGAAAAGTTTTATATCGGAAAAAGAGATCACAATTATCATAATGACCGTGTTTATAGCTGGCAGAGCAATATTGGTAGCATGTACTACAGAAAATCAATGAGAGATTTCAGAATTAATAATGTTAGGTATCAGTTAAAGACAAGACGTGATTATAATATTTCGCACTGTATTTTAAAAGATGTAACATTTGTAAGATATGACTCTAATCTGAGTACTGCTAAAGGTGAGAATTATAGTGATGACTTATCACATGGTGTATATGATGAATTTTTATTAGAAATTATTAAAAATCAAAGAATTGATGAAACTGTTAAAGAAATAATCAGTACTATTCAAGAAAAGCAATATAACATAATTTCAGAATCTTACAATTCCAATCTACTCATTCAGGGGTGTGCTGGATCTGGAAAGACGATGATTTTGCTACATCGAATATCATACTTACTTTATAACAAATACTTTGAGAAGAAAGACTTACTTATATTAACACCAAATGACGGGTTAACAGAATTTATAAGCCCAATTGTCCATGAGTTGGATCTTGATGGAATAAAGGTAAGCACTCTATTTGGATATATGGGAGAAAACTATAAAAAGTTGACAGATAAGTCTATAATATTTCATCAAACTAATGAAATCAGCATAGATATTCAGAAAAGACTAATTGATGGATTCAATGACTATATCATGAAAATAATAAGTGATTACATTGACAAACACGTAGATAATCAGATGCTGAGTCAGTTACAAAGGTTTGCACCAGTAGAAGGGTATGAGAGTTTAAGTTTGAAAAACAAACAGAAGGCCTTTAAGGACTTGTGTATTCAAATTCTAAGGAGCGAAGAAATTTTTCATGATGAAATTTGCAGAAAACTCAGCGATTTGATAAAAGTATTATTGGCGAATATAAACACTATAGAACATAACATTATAGATTTAGAAAGAAACATTGAAACTTGCAAACGAATAGTAGAAGATAACAAATTTAAGATTGCGAATTATAAAAAAGAATCAAGCACTCTACTTGGGCGTGTTTTAAAACTTATAAACACGAATGTAGATGAGATTGAAAGTTTGAAAATAATTGATAGAAATATGAACGAAAAAATTTATCAATATAGTAATGAGGTTAATGAACTTCAAAGTAGAAGGCAAGTACTCAAATCCCAAAATGAAAAGGCGGAAATTATATTAAAAATAATAAGGAATCGCGAATATAAAGATGATGAAACTGAATTTTTAATGACTTCAATAAGAGAATTGCTTAAAATTGGTGAGAACAGTAAGGAGTATCTCTTGACCCAAAATGAGATATTATTTTTTGATAATAAAATAAAAAAGTTAGAAAGAGAGTTTTCTCCAGAAAAAGCTATAGATTACTTTTTAAGAGAACTTAATATTGAAAATAATAATAAGCATTTAAAAAATAAATTGATGCTAATATACTGGATTAAGTATGCTGGAATAAAAAGTAATGTTAAATTGTTAATGATTGATGAGGCTCAAGATTATTCAATGCTTGATTTAGAAATAATCAAGATGGTTTGCGCTCAAAATCCAGTATTTAACTTGTTTGGGGATTCTAATCAAACATTGTATAAACAAAATGAAAATTGGTCTCAAATAAGTGATTCGGAAAAGTATATCAAGTTTAATCTTAATGAGAATTATAGAAATTCAAATGAAATCACTAATTTTTATAGAAAGCATTTGGAAATTTATGATATCCCAATTGGAATATTTGATAAGAAAGTTCAACATTCAACAGATTTTTATGATTTATTGAAGAAGTTTACAGAAATCAATGGAAGGAAGGTTTTAATATTTAAAGAGCAAGAGTATTACAAAAAAATAGTAGAGGTTATCGAAAGAATTGGAGAGATTAATTCTGTTGATATTGAATTTAAAACTGTTGCATCATCAAAGGGGATGGAGTTCAACTCTGTTTTTGTTATTTCTGAAGGAATGAGCAAAGTTGAAAAGTACATCTCCTATACAAGAGCGCGATCTAATCTTTTTGTATATGACGTTAAACTAGAATAGCCAATAACATAAGATCAATAACTAATGGACTAAAATTTGTAGCTAAGTATATAGAAATGAGTTCTGAGAAAAAGGGTTCTCGACTTCCAATAATGCCATCAAAGGAAGAAACGCAAAAACTAAAAAAATAAGTTATAGTAGAATCAAGGAAAAAGGAAATCATTGCAATGCAGATTTAAAAGTAAGGCAATATTCGAGTTCTTATCTGAAGTTTTAACTATAGATCTAATTATTGAAGCATAGTAATATTCTGGAGAATATTAAATTATTACGGAGGCTATGATATGTTTAATGCAAAATTAAGAAAAAATGCAATTGACAATTATAATGCAGCGGTTGATCGTTATGAAAAAGCGGCCAATGATTTAGGTGAGAATACGAATCTTCTCTATGAAAAACGTGAAAAAGCTATAATGCTTGTTAAATTAATGGAAGAACGAATTAATGAAATTGCAAACACCCCAAAGGAGTTCAAAGTTACCTTTCAAAAAATTGAAATTGAAATAGTAAATTTTAAGACAAAACAACAAGAAATTAAAAAAGCAGAAGTTGAAGCCAAAACCGCTGCTGGAGGGTCTGGAGCAGGAGCAACTTTGAGTGCTCTTGGAGTTGCTGTAGCGACAATGGGGCCAACTGCAGCAATGGGGATTGCCACTACTTTTGGGGTTGCATCAACAGGTACTGCTATATCTACCTTATCAGGAGCCGCAGCTACTAATGCTGCATTGGCATGGCTTGGTAGCGGTGCATTAGCTGCGGGTGGAGGTGGAATAAGTGCAGGTTCTGCATTACTTGCACTAGCAGGACCAGTAGGTTGGACAATTGCTGGTGTTATGCTCGCGGGTTCGATTGGTACTGGATTGTATGCTAGTAATAAAAACAAAGAAACTGCTTTGAAATTAGTAGTTGAGAGAGAAAATCTCGAGACAATTATTAGAAAATTTAATAATATGAATTCGGAAGTTAAGGCATTATTAAATATTACTAACACTCAAATTACTGGTGTGTCTACGGCTGCGAAATTTATAATTGGAAGTGACTACAGTCAATTCACCAGTGATGAAAAATTACAAGCCGGATTACTTGTGAATTCAACTTTAACTTTAGCACAGCTAATTAATAAGGAGCTTAAATTAGATGCTTAGTGAACAGACTATCGATAATAATGTTGAGCAAGGGATTGCTTCCTATGTTGAATATTTGAACAACATGCGATTAGTAGATTTGATGAATACTTTAGACTTAATACTTACTAATGAAACTGACAAATTATCTGATCTAGCAACTAAATCAGCTAATGCATTATCAAATTTAGATTGGGCAAAATCAGAAATTGATAATCTTATCAACATTAATCGTGGTGGAGTAACAGGATTACATGGCTTTATTTCAGAGTTTGCTGAAACGGGTATAAGAAATGCAAGAGATGTTTACCAAGGACTACAGAAAAGTGTGGTATTGTTAAATGACAATGGACCGGCTGATATTATACTACAAGGCAAAGAAGTACAAATGAAGTTTTATGGAAATATATTAGAAGAAATTAAGCAAGCGTCCAATTACGATGAAATGAGTTTGATGTTTCCAAAAGACCATGTGGAAGTCATAAAAAAAGTTATGAGCGGAGCAAAGTCTGTAGAGTTTAATGAGAATATCTTGTCTAACTCCCAAATCAATAATATTAGGAAAGCCATTCAAGATGAGAGTGCTCTGCGAGGTGTTTCTCATGATGAATGGTTAAAATCATCAATTCTTGATTATAAAGACGTTCAAAAAGCATCGATTGACGAAACTTTATCAAAAGAGGTAAATGACATAAATAAACAAACTGCTCAACGAAAGACAGGGATAAAAAAGGAGTCGGAAAAAGAAAGAATGAGTGCCCACCAAGAAGCACAACCTAGTTTTGGAGAAGCAACTAAAGTCGCTGGAATAGGTGCAGCAGTACAAGGTGGGTTCAACTTAGGGATTTTTGTCTATCGTAAGCATAAAGATGGAAAAGAAGTTTGGGAATTTGATGTTGAAGATTGGAAAGAGTGTGGAATTACTACAGCTAAAGGGGCAGCAAAAGGTGGAGTTTCTGGATATGCAATATATGGATTAACCAATGTTTGTAACCTTGCTGCACCAAGTGCTGGAGCAATAACTTCTGGAACTTTTGGGTTAAGTAGTGCCATAATTAAATATAGAAAAGGTGAAGTTGATAGTGATGGATTTATTGATTTAGTTACACTTAATGCTATTGATGCAACAGGGGCGGCTATTGGGGCCGCGTTAGGACAAGCTGTTATCCCAATTCCTGTAGTTGGTGCTTTGATTGGTTCTATTGTTGCAACCACAGCACTTAGTCTTGGAAAAGGTGTTCTAACCAAACATGAAATAGATGTAATCAATCTATATCAAGAAAAGATTAATACTTTTATTAATAATGTGGATCAAGAATTCCAAGTACAACTAGATGAACTTATGAGTATGTATCGAAAACTTGGTGAGTTGCAGCAATATTCGTTTGACTATAACATCAATGTTCAACTAAGATTTGCTTCTTCTATTAGCTTAGCAAATAGTGTAGGTGTTTCAGAGCAGAGCATTCTTAAATGTGAGTTTGATGTTGATAAATACTTTCAAGATTGATATTTTTCCACAGTGGTGAAGTGTCGTTAGAGAAACATCCGAAATGTTTGTAAGTGGAGATTTATCATTGGAATTTTTGTTCTTAATAAATGTAATCGAATCTTTCGATTTAGGGCATCGAACCCAACTTCCTAAAAAATTACAAAAGGTTTATTACATCGTTAGTTTATTTATCCTTGTTAATGATGCGGTTTGAAGCACGTATAATTGGCTTCTGCTCATTATACCTTGGACAAAACATGGGGAAATTAGAGTATTTAATCAATCACTAGTTATGAAATAGAAAGGGCGACAAAATGGGAATTTTTAATTCAATAAAAGAAAAAAGAGCGAATGAAAAGCAAAGAAAAGAAAATGAACGGCAAGAAAAGCTAATGTCTGAAGCATATAGGTACATAAAAAATGAAAATGTTCGATGTGATTCAGATGCAGATTATGAAGCTATTAAGTTGATTGCTGATTCTTTTGCAAAAAATGTTTCGATAGACTCAACGTCAACTATTTGGAATGGAGATCAAAGTGGCACCATGGATAACAATGCCATAAGCGATGTGGATGCAAACATGTATTATTTCTGTAAAGCTATTATCCATCAGAATTTTATGATTATGAGAAAGATTGATGCATTAGCTTTAAGGCTTGATAAAATTGAGAAAGAATCTAATCAGAAATAATAAAAGGTTAATAGGTGGGGGCGAATATATCCGCTGATTTATAAAGAATTGGTAGAAATGATGACTGAATGAAAGATGATTGAACGTAAAGCAAACAACAATCATGAGATTGATTAAAGAATACGAAATCAAGTCAAAAAAAAATTTGGCGAATGGATGAATATATTTTTAAAGATTATTGGAAAGATTGCATATCTCTACTGGGCTGTGATATTCGATGGGAGAAAAATTGACTCCTATGTTTCTGAAAATCGTGATAAAAATGCATTTAAAAAGTTTTTGTGAAAGGAGTAGAAGATTCTTATAACAATCAGCAGCTAAGAGTCATTATGATGGACAAAGGTGGTGCAACTGAAATCTTCATTCTTGAAGAGATTTGTTATGGAAGTTTGAGCAATAAAGGGTAATAATCAACCTCGAATGAAAAAAATGTACAACTTTATAGAGCATGATGATGGGGGTGTTACAATACAAGATAAAACAGATGCTTGGTTTTAAAAGTTGTGAAGAAATAACGAAGACCATTTGTAGAATTGAAATCATGCATATGACTCGAGCTGGACAAAGAGAACTAATTTAATGTGTCTTTTCTGAAATCAAAGTAATTAATGTAGTATTAGGAATCGTGACATAGGTTTTAAGATTATCATATCATTGCATCTGCGCTTTTGAAGTTTTTGCACAGGAACCAAATATAACATAGTAGCCCACATGAATATTCTTTTTTATAAGACCACCGATTCCGGTGGGTGTTGACCACCCAATCCGGAAAATGGAACCAACGGTTCCGGTGGTAGATCATTTATGCTTTTGAATTCTTTAAACCATACACTTCTCGCATGGATTGATCAGCTTTACCATCTTTGTTTTGGATTTCAATTGTATAAGAATCGTGAACGATTCTGTCTAAAATAGCGTCAGCTAAAGCGGTCTCTCCGATTTTTTTATGCCATCCAGCAGGAGAAAACTGTGAACAGAAGATTGTCGAAGTCCTTTTATGACGTGCCTGAACTATTTCCAGAACATCACGCGCTTCATTTTCAGTCAAATTTACTAGCATCCATTCATCAATAACCAAAAGTTGGACCTTCTTGTATTGACTGAAGATTTTCTTGTAGGTGCCTTCACCTCTTGCAATAGCTAGATCAGTTACCAACTCTGGAAGCCTGACGTATTTGACAGAATAAAACCTTTTACAAGCTTCCATGCCCAAGGCACAGGATAAATATGACTTACCTGCGCCTGTAGCGCCCATGATAATGACATTATGCGCTTCATGAATATAGTCACAGGTTGATAGCTTCTGAATTTGAGCTTTGTTGAGCATTCGACCTGATGAATAATTGATATCTGAAACAGATGCGTGTGGTTGATCAAATTTGGCCAACTTAATCAAACGATGAAATTTGTTGTTCTTTCTGCTAGTGTATTCTACGTCAACTAGAAGTCCAAGCCGTTCTTCAAACGACAAATGGTTTAAAGCATTATCACTGAGTTGGATACGAAAAGCATCTGCCATGGCTGTAAAACGCATCTCTATGAGTTTATTCATTGTGGATTCGTTAGTCATTTTTCTTACCTCCATAATATTCTGCGCCTCGGGTGAACCCAAAAGCTTCAGTTTCATCAATATCGTGTTTTTTAGTTTCAATGGTCAGTTTGTCCTGTCCGGTCGTAAGAATTGATTTAACGCTCTTATAACTCGGATGGGGTGTATAATACAACACCCTAGCACAAGCTGATTCAAGTCTGCTGAGTGAATATTTATCAGCTAACTTAAGTAGTCCCATGCAACTTTTATAACTCTGTTCCTCTACACGATAGGAGGCTAAAATAGATTTAATTGTTATCGTTGTGCTTGGGCCAACCTTTTCTGCCCAAGCAATAAAACGACTCGAATTCCACTTAAGATACTTTTGATGATCTTCAGGCATATGTTCTTCCATGGTGCTATATTGGCCGATATGACCATATAGTCTTGGGTGAGAACAAAGCCTGTGATTATTATAAAAAACTTCAATCACATTTTTTGTTATTCTGACATCCACTACATACTTGATATACTCATGGGGCACTGAATAGTGCATTTTCTCCACTTGTATGTGATAATTAAATTGAACGGTGGCTTGTTTCCATGTCGCGAGTTCAAAGGGAGTGGCAGGTAACGGTAACAGCATGGATTTTTCTTCGCCAAGAAAGATGCTGAGTCTACTCCCTTCTTTCTTTTGAAATGGCTTACTGTTAAAGTTAATGAGTTTTGATCTAATGGATTTGTTTAGTTCTGTCAATGTGAAGAACTTTTCGTTTCTAAGCGCTGCGATAATCCATGTAGAAATGTTGCCAACAGTACTTTCAACAGACGCTTTATCTTTAGGTTTACGAACGCGTGCTGGTATAATCGCGGTGTTATAATGCTCAGACATCTCTCGATAAATTTTGTTAATCTCTGGATTATGCCAATCTGTTTTTATGACACCAGTTTTGAGATTGTCAGGAACCAGAATTCTCGATACACCGCCAAAAAATTGAAACATGTTGACGTGAGCAGCTATCCAACTTTCTTGCTTCATTGATGGAAACGCTTCGACATATGCATACTGACTAAATGGCAGCACTGCTACAAAAATGTATGCAGGCGTTAATTCACCAGTATCACGGTCAACAAGCATCGATGTAGTGCCAGCCCAATCAACTTCGATTAGTTCACCTGGTTTTCTAGGAATGTGCATCGTAGCGCGTTTGACTTCTGCATATTTTCTGTAAATCTGGCAAAACTGAGAGTACATGAGCGGAAGCTGACCCTGAACACGACAGTCTTCACAATACTCATTCCAAAGCAACTTCAGTGAAACACCACTTTTTAGTAGTTCTTTGTGAATGTGTTCAACGTCCGGTTCCTTACGAGGTTTCTCATAAGCGGTTTTTTTGTGAAATCTTTTGTGCAAGTCAGAGTCTGTAATATCAGCTGGCAAAGGCCAAGCAAGCTCTAACTCAGCAGCTCGCGTTAGAACGCTTCGCACAGTATTTCGCGAGCAACTCAGACTTTGGGCAATGCCCGTTTTGTTGATTCCAAGGCTGTTGAGTCTAAGAATCTCTCTGTATTGGGTCATAGTAGACCTCCTCAATTTATTTACGCTTTTAGCGTATGAGGAAACTATACCCAAATATTACTTTAAGTCAGGGTGGTCAATTTCGATCGGAACAAGTGGTCTAAAAAATCATACTCAATGGTCTATCGCATCGGAATGAGTGGTCATTTTGGTATGGAATACTCA
>DJWQ01000217.1:0-1937 GCA_002441045.1 Firmicutes bacterium UBA6226
GTGATCTCGATACATTACAAAAGTTAATCAGTGTCATAGGTCTTGAACCAGAGGAATTTATGAAATCGATCGAAGCTGGGCAATACACGCCAGCAGTTGAAAACGATCAAAGTAAAGCTCAAGAATTAGGCATTAACAGCGTACCAACATTTATTATTGACGGGAAATATGCAATTACAGGCGCACAAAATGTCAACTATTTCAAGATGGCAATAGAGCAAATCAGAAGTGGCAATTAATCAAACAACCATTAAAAGATATGAACCAAGACAATGAACTAAAACGTATTTAATTATAGGTTCCACTACGCATTCTATCAGCGGATAGGTTGCTAGTGGAATTTTTTCATTAGATAGTGATAAATAGAAAACATGCCTTGACAATAAGAGTGATTTAAGTAAAACTGTTCTTATCATGTAAATATTTATTTACAAGAATGAATAAACTAGAGAGAGGTAGTCGATGAAGCATTTAAAAGTTTCTAAAAAATTGTGGGTGCTGATTATTCCATTAATCGCCCTTGTTGTTATCTTTCAATTATTTTTCGTATTTATTGTGAACGGTGTTCAAAATAATTTGGAGCATACACTTTACGATGAGATCTACATAAGCAGTTCTGCATTATTAAACGCAGATAGAGATCTGTATCAAGCCGCCGTTGCAGAGGAAAAATACAAAAATAACACCTCAAAACTTTCCAAAGAACAGAAAGATCAATTAATAGCTGAATATAAAGACAATATTGGTCAGGTTAAAGATAGAGTGTCAAATGCTGTTGAAAACTTAAAAGACAATGATATTCTCTACCATGAATACAAGGATACTGAGACTGGATTAAATTTAGCTGAATTATTTACCTCATTTCAGCAAGACATGAATAAATATGAAACCTCTTATAACCTAGTGAGCACAGCAGGTGATTTGAGCGTTCATTCAAATGCATTTGAGTCTACAAGAACGACTTTAGATAAAATGACTTTAGTTCTAGAAACTTATGCCAACGATAAAGTAGATTCGATACAAGCAAGCGTCAGATTACTTCTAATTGTAGTAGCTGGGATTTCAATGGTATTAATTCTTGGTGTGATTTTCCTAGCTGCTAAAGTAGTACTTCATTTGGCTAGAACCATTAAGCAAGTGACCGATGACATGGAAAAACTAGCGGATAACGATTTAAGTTTTGAAGTGAAAAGTAACAACCATCGAGATGAGCTTGGTATTTTAACACGCTCCGTTTTAAAGCTTCAAAATTCTCTGAATCAGATGGCCGGTTTGATGCATCATTCATCAACAGAACTAAATGGTGCTTCAACGCTGATGAAAAATAGTACCGATGAAATTACTACTTCAATGAATGAAATTGCAAATGCAATCAGTGAAATTGCTGAGGGTTCTTCCCGACAAGCAGGTGATACAGAAAAAGTCGTCAGTGAGTTTACACAATTGGGACAAGTCATTGGCGACAGTATTAAGAGTACACAAGCATTACTAGATGCAAGTACTTTGATAAATTCGGCTTCAGAAGAAGGGTTAAAGGAAATACAAAGATTAACTAAGATTACAAACTTCAATCAAAAGGATCTCAATGAGATTTTTGATCTTATTGAACATACAAACGATAGTGCGGGAAAGATCGGAGCTGCCAGTCAGATGATCGCTAGTATATCCGAGCAAACTAACCTGTTGGCACTTAACGCAGCGATAGAAGCTGCCCGCGCTGGGGAAGCAGGTAGAGGTTTTTCAGTTGTAGCAGATGAAATCAGAAAACTAGCGGAACAATCTTCAAATTCAACTGAAGAAATTGATCGCATGTTAAATGCTCTAAAAACAGATATTGAAAAGGTAAATGATAAAAGTAGCTTAGTAAAAACTGCCATTGTAGATCAAGCCAAAAGTGTTTCGGCAACTAAAGAAAAATATGATACAATTACATCATC
>DJWQ01000217.1:1973-3737 GCA_002441045.1 Firmicutes bacterium UBA6226
GCAAGTACAGAAGAGACTTCTGCAACTACTGAGGAAGTCCTTGCAACGATGATGACGCTCAACGAAATTGGATCTCAGATCGATGCCTTATCGACAGATTTAAATCAGATTATCAGTCAGTTTAAGCTAAGAGCATAGGAGTAAATATGAAATTACAGGAAAAACCCATTATAATTAAAAGCATGTCTGTTCACAATCGTATCGTTTTACCACCGATGGCGACATCAAAGTCTGAAGTCGGTGGACAGGTATCGGAGGCAATTAAACACTATTATGATGAGAAAACGAAAAGTGGCCAGTTAGGCCTTGTGATTATCGAACACAGCTACATCGATCCTAAAGGAAAAGCAAGTCCAAATCAAATGTCGATTTCAAATGATGCGGATATAGAGCCGTTAAAAGCACTCGCAAAGTTGATTCAAAATAATGGCTCGAAAGTAATTATGCAGATTAACCATGCCGGCAGTGCTACGACTCAGGAAATTACAGGCTATGATGTAATTGGCCCATCGGCAACGCCAAATCCTAGAAGGGGTAACGTTCCGACGGCTATGCGTCTAGAGGATATTCAACATGTGAAAGAAGCGTTTGTAAAAGCAGCTGTAAGAGTTAAGACAGCTGGGTTCGATGGCGTCGAGATTCATAGTGCACATGGCTATCTGCTCAATCAATTTTACTCGCCACTCTCAAATAAAAGAGAGGATGAATATGGTGGTGATTTGATGGGAAGAATCAAATTGCATCTTGAGATTATTAAAGAGATAAGAGCGGCTGTTGGTGACGAGTTTCCAATTCTACTACGCTTAGGTGCTTCGGACTACTTGCCAGAGGGTGCGACGATAGAGGATGCGGTTATTGCGTGTAAAGCATTTGAGGCAGTTGGGGTTGATGTGATAGATATTTCAGGCGGATTTTGTGGTTATATGGTACCAGGTAGAGATTTTGCAGGCTATTTTTCTGATGCAAGTGAAGCGGTAAAGAATAGGGTTAATATTCCAGTGATTTTAACAGGTGGCGTCGTTAGAAAGAGCGAGATTGAAGCTTTATTAGAAGATGGTAAAGCAGATATGATCGGTGTGGGCAGAGCCATTTTGAATAATTCTAACTGGTTTGAGCAAGAATAATCTTCGTAGATGAACCCTATGGATTAGTAAATATTTAGATTTATTATATGTAAAAAGCTCTATTACTTTTCAAAAAGTAATAGAGCTTTTTTTAGTCGTTTTTCTCAATTGCGATCCAGATTTCTTGGCGATTTTCTTGGATGTAGCTTTCAATGACAGGTAGATCTGCAAGTCGATACCCAGAGCTAGGTAGCCACTCACTGTAAAATTTATGATAGGCATTTTCAATAACCTCAGGCAGAACGCCATCGGCATTTATAACAACCCACAGGGCTGAAGGAAGCTCATAAGATACGATGTGTTCTTGACCTTTAATCGCATCCGAATTATCAATTGGCTTCTTAGCAATTCCAATTAAATATCTCATTTCATCTGATTCTCCCCATTCTCCACCTATAGCAATCCCTAGATAGCCCAATGGGGGATGAGTTTCATAAAACTCATTAAGGCGATCCATTCTGCCATTTTGCCATGCATCCTCCCAGAGCTTGGGTACTGTTGAAAACGCTGATTTCGTTTCAATTTTATTCTCATAACCAATTACATTAAATGCGTCATGTTTTAATAGCTTATAATTCATTTGTTCCCCTCCTGATATTGTAATTTTAAATTGGAGTTTTGGAAGGGATTTTAAATTGGT